>JAYTJO010000074.1:0-7528 GCA_043730975.1 Thermoleophilia bacterium
GCTCGCGAGTGAAGCCGGGAGCCTGCGGGAGGACTCGAACGCCACGGTCGGATGAGGCCACGCGCCGAGCTCGAGCCAGAGCGCAGCTCGATCTCGCTCGCTGCGCGGGAGGTAGCCAACGAAGCGGTACTGCTCGCCCGCGAGGCCACTGGCGACGAGTGCGGTTTCGACGGCGGACGGCCCGGGGAGCACCGTTACTGCGACACCGGCTGCCAGCGCGGCCGCGACGATGCGGGCGCCCGGATCGTTGACCCCGGGAAGCCCGGCATCGGAAACGAGTGCCATCCGCTCACCGGCGACGAGCCGCGGCACGAGCTCGGAAACGCGACTCGCCTCGTTGTGCTGGTGGTACGAAAGGAGCCGAGCTCGGATCCCATGTCGCTCGAGAAGAACACGTGTGTGACGCGTGTCCTCACAGAGAACCGTCTCAGCGGCAGCAAGCTCGTCCAGCACCCGCAATGTCACGTCTGCCAGGTTCCCGATCGGAGTCGCGCACAACGCGAGCACCCCGCTCACCTCACTCCGTCGAGTGCCTCGAACCCCACGAGCGCCGCACCGATCAGACCCGCCTCGTCGCCGAGCTCTGCCTGGACGATCCGAAGCGTCTCGTCCGCCGGCTGGATCGCCTCGCTCCGCGCGGCCCGGAGAGCCGGCTCGAGGATCAGATCGGCAGCGGCGGCACCGAAGCCCCCGCCGACGATGACGACATCGGGGTCAAAGACGTTCGTGAGCGACCCGATCGCTACCCCGAGCAACCGCCCGATCTCACCGAGCGCAGCTCGTGCGCGCTCATCACCGCTTCTTGCCCGCTCGACGAGCAACGGGGCGTCCGCGCCCGGCCCGTACAGCTCGGCCGCTACTCGATCCGCCGCGAGCCCGGAGGCAACCGCTTCGAGATGGCCTCGCCCGTGGCAGTGCCCCTGACAGGGCGCCCCTCCCTCGACCACGACGGTGTGCCCGAGCTCAGCCCAGCCGCGGTAGAGCCGGTCGTCGAGGATGAGACCGCCGCCGACCCCCGTGCCGAGCGTGAGCATGATCAGATCGCTCGAACCCCGCCCCGCGCCGAGACGCCACTCGGCAAGGGCTGCCGCGTTCCCGTCGTTCTCGACCCCCGCCGGCAGGGCATAGCGCTCGCGGGCGCGATCCGGGAAGTGAACGTCATGAACGGGAAGATTGATCGCTCGCAGAGCGACACCACTGCGACGGTCGATGTTGAGAGGAACGCCGTACCCGATCGCGACGGCGCCCTCGCCGAGGAGGTCGTCGACGACAGCGTCGACCGCGTGTAGTACATGCTCCGGCGTACCGTCCGGCGTCGGGATCTCGATCGTGCGCCCGATCGTCCCGTCGCGCGCGACGAGACCCGCGAGAATCTTCGTTCCCCCGAGGTCGACGCCGATAACACGCTCTTCACGCATCGCACGGCTACGATATCCGCCCGGATGCCCGAACAAGAGAAGCCCTATCGGGTGTACAAGGGCGGTCGGGCAAAGGGCAAGGTCCCACTGCAGCGTCCACCACGCGCCCGGGACCGCAAGAGCGACCCGAACGAACCGCCACGCAAGCCGCGGCAGAGACGCCTCGGGAGACGCCTCACGCTCGCGATCGTCGTGGTGCTCGTCCTCGGCCTCGTCTGGCTCGGCGCCAGCTATCTCTCGTTCTCGCGGGGAATCTCGGAAGCAAACGACCGCGTTCCGGCCCCTGTCCTTGCCGAATTGACGCCCCAGGACGGGCTCCTCACCTCGAAGCCCACAACGATCCTCGTCCTTGGCACGGACGGCGGCTCACAGCAAGGCCGCGGCGATGCCAATCGCTCGGACTCCATGATGCTCATCCGCACGGATCCCAGCAAGCACCGACTCGCATTCCTCTCGATCCCGCGTGACCTGAGGGTCGAGATTCCCGGCTACGGGGCCTCGAAGATCAACGCGGCGTTCCAGGTCGGCGGCCCGACGCTCGCGCTCCGCACGGTGAAGAACCTGACCGGGCTCGACGTGAACCATGTCGCCTTCGTCGACTTCGATCGGTTCCGCGAGCTCATCGATTCCGTCGGGGGCATCGAGGTCGACGTGCCTCGGCCGATCCTCTCGAACCGATTCGATTGTCCGTACGCCACGTCGACCCGCTGCCGGGCGTGGGAGGGATGGCGGTTCGAGAAGGGGAAGCAGCAGATGAACGGCGCGAGGGCGCTTCGCTATTCGAGGATCCGCGAGAACCGCCTCGACCCGTCGGAGACCGATCTCGACCGAGCTCGTCGCCAGCAGCAGGTGATCCACGCGGCGGCAGACAAGGTCACGTCACTCGGCACGGCGGTGAAGCTCCCCTTCCGCGGCGGCTCGATCGTCAAGCCGCTCGCAACCGATCTCACGGCGGGCCAGGTGCTCCAGCTCGGGTGGGTCTACTTCCGGGCCAACACAACGGGTGCCCTCCATTGCCGCCTCGGCGGCGAGCCCGGAAGCGCCGACGGGCAGTCGGTCATCTTTGGTTCGGAGGACAACGTTGCAACGATTTCGATGTTCACCGGGAAATCGGCTCCGCTGCAGCCTCCGAAAGGGCTTCCCTACGCTCCCGGCTGCGTCATCGGTGACCGCAGGCTATGAGCCGGCGTCAATCGCTCTTCGCAGGCGTCTTGTCGCTCGAGCCCGGATCCTTCTTGGTGTCCTTCTTTTCGGAAGACTCGCTCTTGTCGCTCGAGCCACCGCTCTCGCTGGTGCCGCCGTCGCCCTCTTTTCCTGTCGCCTTGCGCGACCCGCGGCCGTAGTCAGTCGAGTAGAAGCCGGAGCCCTTGTAATGCACAGCGACGGGAAACAGGATCTTTTCGACCGGGCTCGCGCCGCACGTCTCACAGCTCTCGGCGGGATCGTCGCTCATCCTCTGGAACATCTCAAAGGTATGACCATTCGGGCACCGGTACTCGTAGATCGGCATCAGGCGGGGAATCTACCAGCGACGCCACAGAGCGAACACGCGTGACGGAGCACGCCGACGGCCCTCCTCGCCCCGGTTCGTCGATCGTCTCGGCGCGCGCGTTCGTGACTGCACACGCATTCTGGCTCACCGTGGGAGCAATCTCGCTTGCGGCCGGCGTGTTTCTCGTACACCAACTGATGGCCTGGCCGCCCCACGAGGACGAAACGCTCGCGCTGTTCGTTGGCCGTGACAGCCTCGCCGGTGTTGTCGAGTACGTGACGCGCGAGCGCGGAGGCGCTCCGCTTCACTTCCTGTTCGCCTGGGCGGTGGCGCATCTCGGGTTCGGACTCGGTGGGATGCGCCTCGTCTCGGCATCGTTTGCGGTGGCGAGCCTGCCGCTCGTGGCACTACTCGGGAGACGGCTCGCCGATCGCAGGAGCGCGCTCATCGCCACGGCCTTCGTCGCCGGCAGCTGGGTCTTTCTCTTCCACGGCGTCTACGCGCGGATGTACAGCCTCTTCCTGTTTCTCTCGCTCGCGTCGTTCCTGCTCCTTCTCCGCGCTCTCGATCGTCGGAAGGGGGCGGCCTGGGCTGCGTGGGGAGCCGTTCTGCTCCTCGGAGTCGCTGCGCACCCGTACGGGGCGCTCGTCTTCGCGTCCCAGGCCGCGTTCGTGCTCCTCGCGAGGCGCGACCAGATTCGGCGGGCGGCCGTCGCCTTCGTTGCCGTCGGCCTTGCCGGCACTCCGTTCTGGATCACGGATCTCGTTCTCGCAAGCCGGTTCGACGTCGGTGTCGGAGGTCGCGGGGCGAAGCTCGGCGGCCCCTGGGCGGTCGTCACGTATCTCTGGCAGACGGCGGGAGACTTCAGCACGGGTCGTTGGCCCATCCTCGCGATCGTCCTCGTTATAGGGCTCGTCGGGCTCGTCGTCGTGCGGAGCGAAACCCGTACTCTCGTTCTCTGCGTGATCGGGGTGCCAGTGGCCGCATTTCTTGCCGCGCGTCTCGGCGGCTCGACCTCGCCTGAATCGCGACATCTCATCTTCGTGCTGCCGTTCTTCGCCATCGTCGTGGGAGCCGGGATCCTCCGCACGACCCGACGCGCTCCCGCGGCCGCGATCGCACTCACCGCCGTCCTGGTCGTTCTCGAGCTCGGCTGGGCATGGAATCGCACGCCGCAGCTCTTCGAATGGGAGCCCAACAAGCGGCAGGCGACACGCGCGCAGGCGGAGGAGTTCCTCGCTACGACGAGTCGACCAGATGATCTCCTGTTCGGGTACGAGCCGCTCTTCCTCGGTGCGTGGGAGCGCAACGCCGACTTCTCCGACGTGGTCGTTCCGCGAGCAGATTCCGCACTTGCGCTCCGCGCAGTGCGGCGGGCGCCCCGGCCGCTCGGACGAGGCGTGTGGATCCTCGATGCGAGCGAGCGGAACAACCTCAAGCCTCGTCTCGAGATCGAGAACCGTGAGCCCAGCCCTGCAGACACGTTCGAGACGCGAGCCTTCGGGCCGTTCCTCGTGATCCGGACGCTCCGGCCCGTGGCCAACGACCGCGCCTACTTCTTAGCCGGAGTCCGCGCAATGCTGGTCGGCCAATCGCTCGGCATCGGCGACGCCGACGTCAACCTGCAGACGATCGAACGTGCCGACCGCGTGCTTCGAGGCTACGGGCCGTCGCTCCGGTTGCTCGGGGAAAACTCGCGATAGCAGGGCGCACTCTCGAATGCGCCAAGGCCAGAAGGCGTGTCGCCCTGCGGACGCCGACGCCGCAGCCGACGCGCTGCGGCCGCAGCCGATGCACCGAGGAGGCCCCCGATCACGAGCGAGCGCATCCCCTTACCACGAGATCTTCTGACGTCGGCCACTACCGGCTCAGGCCTCGGTCCGGCGCAACACGACACGAGGATCGCTTCTCCATGCGAGGATCGTAGGCGATGATGATCTGCTGCCTCGGAGACCTCGTGCTCGACGTGATCGTGCGTCTCGAGCAGCCGCTCGCACGTGACGCCGATGCGAGGTCTCGAATCGTGCTCCGCCCAGGAGGACAGGCGGCAAACGTCGCCGCCTGGGTCGCCGAGCTCGGCGGTAGCTCACGCTTCATCGGCAAACGCGGTGCGGACGACGCAGGCCTCCTCGCGGCTTCGCGCCTCGTCGAGCTCGGCGTCGAGCTCGTTGGGCCTGTCACGACCGCCGGCAACGGTGTGATCGTCGCGCTCGTCGACCCCTCCGGCGAGCGAACGATGTGCTCCGACCGCGGCGTCGCCACCGACCTTCGGCCCGACGAGATCGACGCTGCCTGGTTCGACGGTTGCGCGCACCTGCACGTCTCCGGATATGGGCTGCTCCGTGAGCCAGTGGGTAGTGCAGCTCGTACGGCGGTCGAGCTGGCGCGTCGAAGCGGGGCACGGATCAGCATCGACCTCTCCTCGTGGAGCGCTATCCGCGACTTCGGCGCCGAGGGGTTCCGAAGGCTGCTCCAGGAGCTCGCCCCCGATGTGGTCTTCGCGAACGACGACGAGGATCGCATCGTCGGAGGCCCTGTCGAGGGGAGCCACTGGATCGTCAAGAAGGGATCGGCCGGAGCCTCGTTCGACGGCGAACCGCTCGCAGCCGTCCCGGTCGCCACCGTCGTCGATTCGACCGGCGCGGGCGACGCCTTCGCTGCCGGCTGGCTCGTCGGAGGCCCAGAGCTGGCTCTCGCTGCCGGCGCGCGGTGCGTCCGGACTGCGGGCTCGATGCCCGCCCGCGCGACCGAGCGGTAGGCTCGAGCCGAGATGAGAGACCTGATCCATGTCAGCGACGAGGTACGGGCCGCGCTCGAGGAGGAGCGCGCCGTCGTCGCGCTCGAAACAACGCTCGTCGCGCACGGGTTTCCGGCGCCGGACGGGGTGGCGACGGGTTTGGCGAGCGAAGCTGCCGTGCGTGCAGCGGGTGCCATCCCCGCCACGATCGGGGTGCTGGACGGTCAGATCCGGATCGGGCTCGCACCAGCCGAGCTCGAACGGTTCACACCGGACGCCCGGAAACTCGGCCCCCGCGATCTCGCCGTCTGCGCCGTGCAGCGAGCGGTCGGTGCGACGACCGTAGGAGGAACGCTCACTGCAGCAGCCGCCGTCGGGATCCGCTTCATGGGTACCGGGGGCCTCGGCGGCGTGCATCGCGGCTTTCCCGCACCCCCCGACGTCTCTGCCGACCTCGCTGCCGCAGCGCGAATCCCGGCCGTGATCGCCTCGTCGGGCATCAAGTCCCTTCTCGACGTCCCCGCGACGATGGAGTTGCTGGAAACGCTCGGCGTCCCCGTGATCGGCTTCGGCACCGACACGCTCCCACTCTTTTACAACGCTGCCGGAGGGCCGCCCGTATCCGCCCGCGTCGATGACGTAGAGGAGCTCGCACGGATCGCCGAGGCGCACTGGAGCCTCGGTGGCAACGCGCTTCTCGTCGGTCGACCACCAACGGAGAGCCTCGACGTCACGCCCCTGATCGAGGAGGCCGTCGCTGCGGCGACAGCTGCGGACGCGACCGGCCAGGCGGTGACACCGTTCGTGCTCGCATACCTGCACGAACACTCGGACGGCGAGACCCGCCGGGTGAACCGCGACCTGATCGTCGACAACGCCGGCCTTGCCGGTGCCATCGCCGCCGCCCACGCAACCCTCTGAGGAGACCTCGCATGAGCCTGTACGACAGCGTCCGAGACCTGCCGCTCACCGTTGCGAGCTACGACCTCGATGGCCTCGAGCAGCAGGTCTCGAGTGGCTTCCTGCGCAAGACGACGGTGATTCGCCTGGAGGGGGCGAACGAGGAGGGTCTCGGCGAGGACGTCACGTACGAGGCAACCGAGCACGATCTCGCGCAGTCGCAGGGGCCCGTGCACGCCCTCGGCGGCGAGTGGACGCTCGACACCTTCTCGCATCATCTCGACACGCTCGAGCTGTTCGACCACGAGCCCGAACAACACGCCTATCTCGACTACCGACGTTGGGCATACGAGAGCGCCGCGCTCGACCTCGCGCTCCGTCAGGCGGGACTCTCACTCGGCGCCGCCGTCGGCAGGCAACCAGAGCCGCTGACGTTCGTCGTTTCGATGCGACTCGGTGAGCCGGCCACGACCGCCCGCCTCAACGCCTGGCTCGGGCACTATCCGGAGCTCCGATTCAAGCTCGACGCTACTCCGGACTGGTCGGCGGAGCTGATCGCGGAGCTCGCCTCCACGGGTGCGGTCGACTCGGTCGACTTCAAAGGTCAGTACCACGGCACGAGCGTCGACACCGTGCCCGACGCCGCTCTGTACGAGAGGGTCGTCGCGGGGCTCCCCCACGCCTGGCTCGAGGACCCGGCGCTCACTGCCGAGACACTCGATGTTCTCGAGTCGGAGAGCGGCCGCGTCACCTGGGATGCGGTGATCCACTCGGTCGCCGACATCGAGGGTCTCCGCTGGCCGCCGCGCACGGTCAACATCAAGCCGTCGCGCTTCGGTTCCGTGGCGAAACTCTTCGGCGCCTACGACCATTGCGCCGTGCAGGGAATCGGCGCGTACGGCGGCGGGCAGTTCGAGCTCGGAGTCGGTCGCGACCAGATCCAGCTGCTCGCAGCACTCTTCCATCCCGGAACACCGAACG
>JAYTJO010000075.1:0-2288 GCA_043730975.1 Thermoleophilia bacterium
CGATCTCACATCGCACCCGCTCGCCGCACCACTGCGCCACGTGCTTCGGGCAGGCGCCCTGGCGGGCGACGCCACGATCTCGCGCGATGAACGCAGCGAAAGCTGGGCGATCAAGGGCGATCCAACCGAGGCTGCACTGGTCGTTGCCGCCGCGAAGGCCGGCCTGCACAAGTCCGAGCTCGAGTCGATCTGGCCGCGTGTCCACGAGATTCCCTTCACGTCCGAGACCAAGCGGATGACGACACTTCATCGGTCGGACGACGGTTTCGTTGCCTACGCGAAGGGCGCGCCCGAGGTAATCGTGGAAGCCTGCTGCGCAACGAGCACCGTCGACGGCGATACGCCCTGCGACGAGGCAGCTCGGCACACGATCCTGGAAGCGGCGCAGCAGATGGCAGGAGACGCGCTACGCGTCCTCGCCATCGCCGGCAAGAACCAGGCCTCGGTAGACGACGTCGAGACCGGGTTGACGTTTCTCGGCCTTGTCGGATTGAGCGATCCGCCTCGACCCGAAGCGAAAGCAGCGATCCGCACGTGCGAAGCGGCCGGCATCCGTGTGGTCATGATCACAGGCGACCATCCGATCACCGCGCTCTCCGTAGCACGTGAGCTCGGACTCCCGGAAACGAACAGGGTCGTGAGTGGCGCCGAGCTCGAGAGCATGAACGATGCGGAGTTCGGACGAGAAGTCGAACACATTGGCGTCTACGCGAGGGTTTCGCCGGCTCACAAGCTGCGTGTCGTCGAGGAGCTGCAGCGCAAGGGCCACGTGGTCGCGATGACCGGTGACGGGGTCAACGATGCGCCGGCGCTCAAGAAGGCTGACATCGGCGTCGCGATGGGGATCGCAGGCACGGACGTCGCGAGGGAGGCCGCGGCGATGACGCTGACGGACGACAACTTCGCCAGCATCGTCGCCGCGGTCGAGGAAGGCCGCGGCATCTTCGGCAACATCAAGAAGTACCTGATGTTCCTGCTCTCGTCGAACATCGGCGAGATCGGGCTGATGGTCGGTGCTGCGCTCCTCGGCCTACCGCTGCCGCTTACCGCAGTGCAGGTCCTGTACGTCAACCTTGCCACCGACGGCCTCCCGGCACTCGCCCTCTCGGTCGATCCGCCCGAGGCCGACCTGATGCGTCGGGCGCCACGTAACCCGCGCACCGGAATCTTCACGCGGCCCGTGGTCAGCCTGATGCTGATCGGCGGTATCTGGGCGGCGCTGGCAAACATCGGGTTGTTCGCCTGGCTGCTGCATTCCGGGCGTAGCGAGGCAGACGCGATGACGTTGACGTTCGTCGCACTCGTGCTCGTCCAGTTCTGGAACGCCTACAACTTCCGCTCCGACCGCCTGTCACTGCTCGAGCGGCCGTTCGCGAACCGGTGGCTCAATCTCGCAATCGCCTGGGAGCTCGCGATGCTGCTCCTCGTCGTGTATCTCCCCTTCCTGCAGACGGCGCTCGGAACATACGGTCTCTCCCTCCAGGATTGGGCTCTCGTGCTCGGTGTCTCGCTGACGATCCTGCCCGTGCTCGAGGCGGCCAAATGGGTGGAGCGCCGTGGCTGGCTGGGAGCGCGCGGCTGAGGACGATCGAGGCACCAGGGGAGCTGTCGGAGGGCACGGCTAGACTGGTGCCCTGAGCTCCGTCGCGGAACAGCCCATTCACCGCCAGCTCGGTCTTACAGACGGAGAGAACGCCCGTATCCAGGAACTGCTCGAGCGTGAGCCAAACCACTTCGAGCTGGCCGTCTTCTCGCTCCTCTGGTCGGAGCACTGCGGCTACAAGCACTCGGCGCTGCTGCTCAAGCGTCTCCCGAGCGCCGGCGATCGGGTGCTGCAAGGCCCGGGGGAGAACGCGGGCGTGCTCGACCTCGGCGATGGACTCGCTGTCACGTTCAAGGCCGAGAGCCACAACCACCCTTCGGCCGTAGAGCCGTTCCAGGGCGCCGCAACGGGAGTCGGCGGAATCCTGCGCGACATCATCGCCATGGGAGCACGGCCGATCGCGCTCCTCGACGGGCTGCGCTTCGGTGCCCCCGACGCGCATTTCTCCCGCGCGGTGGGTGGCATCGGCGCCTACGGCAACTCGGTCGGCGTCCCGAACGTCGGCGGCGAGGTCGTCTTCGACGACGCCTACGCCTCGAATTGCCTCGTCAACGCCATGTGCGTCGGGCTGTTGCCGGTCGACGGCGTGATGAGCGCGAGGGCCGACACGGCGGGTGCCTTGCTCGTGCTCTACGGGGCGACGACGGGGAGGGACGGGATCGGCGGAGCATCCGTCCTCGCGAGC
>JAYTJO010000076.1:0-2445 GCA_043730975.1 Thermoleophilia bacterium
AGAGGTCGTGTACGAAGCAGGGCCGGAGATGCTGGCCGAGCACGTGGCGCGCTACGTCGACCAGGGAGTGCGCATCGTTGGCGGGTGCTGCGGCTCGACTCCCGAGCATGTCGCCGCGATCGCGCAGGCTCTCGGGCGCTAGTGGCCGCTCGGGGTAATCCTGCCGTGGTGCGCCGGCGAAAACCGAGCAGGGCGAGGACGCAGGGAGCTCCCATACCGGGTCGTACGGGTGCGACCGAGGACGAAGCCCTGCGATGTGTTTGCAGCCACGCGCAGCGTGGCAGGATTTCCCGGAGCGGCCGCTAGTGGCCTCTCCGGTGCGCTCGAGCGGCGTGCTGCTGCACGTGACCTCTCTTCCCTCCGGCAGGCTCGACGAGGACGCCTACCGCTTCGTCGATTGGCTTGTTGCGGCAGGGCAATCCTGGTGGCAATTGCTGCCGCTCCACATCCCCGACGAGCAGGGCTCCCCGTATTCGTCCAGGTCTGCCTTTGCCGGGTACGAGGGGTTGCTTGCACCTGCGGGCACGCGGTACTACGACAGCGGCGAGGGTGACGACGGCGCCCCGGAGGGAGACTGGCTCGAGGAATGGGTGGGATTCGCGGGCGAGCCCGAGCGGCGAGCGCAGACACGCTTCCAGCGCGAGTGGCTATCGCTGAAGCACTACGCAAACGAGTGTGGGATCCGCCTGATCGGCGATATCCCACTCTACGTTGCGGGTGACTCGTGCGACGCCGTGACACATCCTCACCTCTTCGACCACTCCGTTGTCGCGGGCGCGGCGCCGTCGCTAAATCACCCTGAGGG
This sequence comes from Thermoleophilia bacterium, assembly GCA_043730975.1. Classification (GTDB taxonomy): domain Bacteria; phylum Actinomycetota; class Thermoleophilia; order Gaiellales; family Gaiellaceae; genus Gaiella. The sequence goes on from JAYTJO010000076.1 coordinate 806, forward strand.
ACAACGGTGGGGAATGCCCGTGTTCGACTGGCCGGCCCACGCCGCAGACGGCTTTGCATGGTGGCTCGCGCGACTGGAGCGAGAGCTCGAGTTGTTCGACCTCCTGCGGATCGACCACTTCCGTGGCCTCGTGAAGTTCTGGGAGCTACCGCTCGACGAGAAAGACCCCTCGAAGGGCTTCTGGGGCGAAGGCCCTGGGATCGCGTTCTTCGACGCGGCCCGCGAGAGGCTCGGCGGGCTACCTCTGATCGTCGAGGATCTCGGCCACATCACTCCGGACGTGGTGGCGTTACGCGAGGCCGTCGACCTGCCCGGGATGAACGTCGTGGCACGCGTGTCGGACATCGACTGGCGCACCGACTCCGTGCTGTACACCTCCACCCACGACTCTGACACGCTTGCAGGCTGGTGGCAACGCTGGGGCAGGGAAAACCAACCGCAGCTCGCCGCGGGAGCGACCTCCAGAGAGCTGGAGCACCGGGCCCTGTTGCGGAACGTGCTTGCCGTTGAGAACGAGCTCGTGATCATCCCGGCGCAGGATCTTCTCGGCCTCGGAAGCGAGGCGCGGATGAACCGTCCCGGCACGGTAAACAGCAGCAACTGGAAGTGGAGGCTCGAGCAGCCGTTGACCGGAGCCCAGGCACGCAAGCTGGCCAAATGGACCGCCGCGGCCGGCCGCGAGAGGCTTGATGTGGTCAGGGCATCAAGTCTCTGGAGGCTTGATGAGGATTAGGAGTGCGTTTGGGGTGGTTCTGCACCAAGGAGCGTGCTCGACGAGGGCGGCGTCAAGGCTGGTGGCCTTGATGTTGCCCTCGGCGGACGCGATCCGCAGTGTGCAGGGCCGCATCCAGACGTGCTTCCAATGCGCATCAAGCCTCTAGACGAGCCGACGCTCCAGGTAGGCCGACAGCCGGGTCAGCGGGAACGAGATCACGAAGAAGATCACCATTACAAAGGCGAAAATTTCGAACGCGTGCGACTCCGCGGTCGAGAAGGTCAGCCGCTCGACCGAGCGATTCCCTGCCTCGAGCACCTCGGCAACGCCGATCACAGCCGCGATCGTCGTGTTCTGGATCACGTTTACCTGCAGGCCGACGAGCGGCGGCAGGAGCCTCCGCAACGCCTGGGGAAGGATCACGTAGCGGTGACGACCGAGCCACCCGAACCCGAGCGCTGCGGCGGCCTCGTGTTGGTCTTTCGGGATTGACTCGACGGCTCCCCGGGTTGCCTCGGCCACCTGGGCACTTCCCCAGAGTGTCAGACCGATCGCCCCGGCGGTGAAGGCGTCGAGCCGGATATCGACGAGACCGGGAAGTGCGAAGTAGAGCAGGAAGATCGTGACGATGATCGGCAGTCCCCTCCACACCTCGATGTAGACCCGGATCACCGCGCGCAGTGGCCGGGATCGGATCGTCAGCAGCGTGCCGAGCAGGATTCCGAGCGCCGTGCTCGAGACGACTGCGATCGCGGCGAGACGCAGCGTCTCCCGGAGTCCTTCCCGGAAGATGTACTCGGCGACCGGGGTGACCCAGTCCGGGACGGTCACGAGACCTCCGGCAGCCGTAGCCGCGCTTCGACGCCACGCATCACCGCGGATAACGTCCAGACGAGAATGAGGTAGGTGACCGCGACGACGAGGA
>JAYTJO010000077.1:0-1858 GCA_043730975.1 Thermoleophilia bacterium
GGCCACGATGATCGGCCACATGCTGACGCCCTGGATCAGGCTCACCCGCAGGAACGGGACGAGCGCGAGCATCGGCGTGACGACGAGGATGATGATGTACGGGGCCACGACCTTCTCGACGAACGGTTTCTGCGTGATCACGGCCGCGAGGATCAGGCCGATCGTCGATCCGATCGCGAAGCCGATGAAGAACTCCTGCAAGGTCACCCAGAGGTGCTGCCCGTACTGAAGCCAGAAGTCGTCTGTCAGGGCACGGACGACTGCTGTCGGCTTGGGGAAAATGTACGTGGGAGTGTCGGTCAGCCGCAGGATGGCCTCGAGGCCGAAGAACACGCAGAAGGCGATCACCACGACCGTTCCGATCTCGAGCGTGCTCTTGGCGCCACGGACCGACGCCAACCCACTCCAGTCGCCGGCTCCCTGGTCGTGGTGGGTCGACCCCTCGTCGAACGACGGGATCTCGTCACGCAGCTCGTGTGGGACTTCGCTCACTCGTGGCCTCTCCGGGGAATACGGTGCTGCTCGGGCGAGCGAAAACCGAGCAGCGCGAGGACGCAGGGAGCCTCGATACCGGGTTGTATCGGGGCGACCGAGGACGAAGCGCTGCGAAGCGTTTGCAGCCGGCCGAGCGGTGCCGTATTCCCCGGAGCGGCCACTAGGCCCCCACCGGCTGCGCGGAGCCGAACTCGACGGTGTGCTTGATCTCCTGGATCAGCTCGATGAACGAGGGCTCGAACGTCATGTCGACCGTACGGGGTCGTGGCAGCTCGATGTCGAAGATCCGCGCTAGTCGCCCCGGCCGGGGTGTCATCACGACGACGCGATCGGCGAGGAAGATCGCTTCCCCGATGTTGTGGGTGACGAAGACGATCGTCTTGTGCGTCTCCGACCAGAGGCGCATCAGCAACAGGTTCATCTCGTCGCGGGTGAACGCGTCGAGCGCGCCGAAAGGTTCGTCCATCAACATCACCCCGGGGTCGGGAGCAAGAGCGCGGACGATCGAGGCGCGCTGTTGCATGCCGCCCGACAGCTCGCGCGGGTAGGAGGTCTCGAAGCCGGCCAGCCCCACCTCGTGGAGCAGCATCTCAACGCGCGCATTGTCGACGGGCCGCTTCTTGATCTCGAACGGGAGCTCGATGTTCTTGCGCAGGTTGCGCCACGGCAGGAGGTTCGCGTCCTGGAACATCATCCCGATCTCATCGGGTCGCGGCCCGATGACGGGGCTGCCGTCGACCAGGATCTCACCGTGAGTCAGGGCATGCAGCCCCGCCATCGACCAGAGCAACGTCGTCTTCCCGCAGCCGCTCGGCCCGAGAATGCAGACCAGTTCGCCGGTTGCGACGTCGAGCGAGAAGTCGTGCAGCGCGTGGACGGGGCCGGTCTTCGCAGCGTACGTCTTCGCCGCACCGCGGATCTCGATCTTTGCTCTCCCGTTGGCGGAGCTCAAAACCACCCCTCCTCGTCAGGGTTCGCATACTGCATGAACTCGACCACGGCGCCGTCGACCATGACGAACGCGACCGTGAGGAAGCCGTTCCCGACGTCGAAGGGCTCGGCCAGCACCTCGAGACCCTCGATCGCGGCGCGCACATCGTCTACGCGATATGCGACATGGGGCTCGTGACGCAGAGGCCCGGTCACCGGGGTGTCGGGCTCGAAGCGGAGCCACTCCACGTTGTACGGGTGCGCGCGGGGGCTCGTAACCCAGACACGTGTCGCCTCGACCCAGCTCTCACCCGGCTTCGCGCCGTCGGTGATGAGTCCGATGTGATCGAACGAGGAGCGGGGGAATTGTGGCACGGGGGAACTCGGCATGGGCGACACTTTGCCAATTGATAGGAAAGGTATATAACATTCC
>JAYTJO010000078.1:0-3097 GCA_043730975.1 Thermoleophilia bacterium
GGCGGCCACCCGCGGGGCGAGCCGGCCGCGGAGATACGGAGCGACTCGCAGCCCCTCGTACAGGATGTGTCGCATCGCTTCGCGGGCACGCATCGCGCGAGCTCGAGCAAGGTGGTCGTGTACCAGGGCGACGAACCCGTCCGAGCGGCGGTAGCGCCGCCATGCTGCCGGAGACACGAGTTGCGGGAAGTCGTAAGCACTGATCCCAAGGAGCGCGAGAAGCTCGACTTCCTCGCCGAGATCGAGTAGCTGTTGCGCCATCTCGAAGGCGACGACACCGCAGAAGCACCAGCCGCCGAGTCGATACGGTCCCGAGGGTTGGACGGCACGGATCTCGGTCAAATACCGGGTCGCCACGGCCGGGATCCAATCGACGTCTGCCAACGATTGAAGACCCCAGACCGGCTGATCGTCGCCGAGGTGCCGAGCGAGGTCGGCGTAGTAGCCGGGGCCGATCCCGTCGCTCACGAGGAAGAGAGGCGGCCGGGTGCCCACGCTCTGGATGGGAACGAGCGAGGGGCTGAGCGCAGGGTCGTCGGTGCCGCCAAGGAGACGGGCAAGGGCCTCGACCGTGGGAGCACGAAGGAGCGTTGCTGCGGGGAGGTTCCGGCCCGCCTCGACGCCGAGCTGAGCGCAGATTTCGGCAGCAGCGAGCGAGTCCCCGCCCAGGTCGAAGAAGCTCTCGTCGAAACCGATTTGCTCGAAGCCGAGCACGTCCTCGAACAGGTGCGCGATGCGCTCTTCGAGCGGTCCACGCGGGCCGTTCCCAACACTGCAACGCCGTTCCGGCAGTGTCGGCGGGGGCAGCGAGCGGCGGTCGAGCTTGCCGTTCGCATCGAGGGGAAGCGCATCGAGCCGCATGTAGAGCGAGGGAATCATGTGCTCGGGAAGCGTCTTGGCAAGCCGTCGACGAAGCACGGTGGGCGAGACGCCCGCCCCGGGAGCCGGGACCAGGTACGCGACGAGTTGCACCTCGTCGCCATTGCCCTCGACCGTCGTCACCACGGCCTCTTCCACCTCGGGCAGGCTGAGGAGGGCCGATTCGATCTCGGCGGGCGCGATTCGGCTCCCTCGCACCTTCAGCACGAAGTCCGTGCGCCCCAGATACTCGAGGCAGCCGTCGACGCGCATCCGTCCCGTGTCCCCCGTGCGGTAGACACGCAGTCGGCCTCCTTCGGGATCGGGGTGAAAGGCAGCCTCTGTGAGATCCTGGCGACGCCAGTACCCGGGCGCGAGGTACGCGCTGCGAACGGCGATCTCGCCTACCTGCCCTACCTCGACCTCATCGCCCGCCTCGTCGAGCAGGAAGACGTCGACGTCACGAACCTGGTAGCCGACGGGCAGCACGCCCTCGTCGACCTCGGTCTCGTGGTCGATGAAGAACTGGCGCGCGATGCCGGTCTCTGTCGCGCCAAGGCCGTTGACGAGCACGCAGCCCGGCTCGAAGTGCCGGCGATAGAGGTCGACGTCGACGCGCGAGCTGCGATCGCCCTCGAGCCTGATACAGCGCACATCCGGGAACCGGGCGTCGCCCGAGAGGAAGCTGCGGAAGATCGTCGGGACGGAGTGGTACATCGTGATGCGCTCCTCACGTAACCACTCCGCCATCCGCCGCGGGCCGTCTCTTCGGACGTCGAACGGAAACGTCGCGGCACCGTTGAGGAGTGCGCAGAAGATGCTCGAGACCGAGCCGCTGAAGCTGCAGGACTGAAGGAGCGTGAGCCGGTCGTCAGGGCCGATCCGCAGCGAGTTCGTGTATCGAAGCACGTTGTGCAGCACATTCCGGTGCGTGTCGTAGACGCCCTTCGGCGGCCCCGTCGACCCCGACGTCTGGAAGACGTAGGCAACCGTGTCCGGGCCGACGTCGACCACGGGGTTACCCGGGTCGGGGCCGGCCCCGCCGACCACCAGGAGCAACTGCCGCTCACCGGCCGCGAGCGCGGACGCCGTTGCCAGGCTCGCCTCATCGGTGAGCAGGAGCTCTGCGCCGGCTTCGTCGAGCATCGAGACGAGTCGGGCGGACGGGAACGTGGGGTCGAGTGCGACGTACGCCTTGCCGGTCTTGAGGACGGCGAGAATCGCCGCGATCTGCGGAGCTCCCTGTGCGAACAACAGCGCTACCGGCTCCGGCCGTACGCCGCGGGCTCCGAGGATCGCAGCGGCGATCCGGTTCGCCTCGCCGTTCAGGTCGGCGTACGTGAGCCGATGCGCGCGCGTCCGTACGGCGAGGCAACCGGCGTGCTCCTCGACCTGTTGCTCGAAACGCGCGCCGATCGACTGCTCGATGGCATCGTGCTCGAAGACGGCGAATCCGGTTCGAGTGGAGGCGCACACGTGCTGGGGGGTTGCGGGCCTGTTGCTCAAGGCGTCCTGCGGAAGCGGTCGGTGCCACCTGGTCGAGACAGGGTGCTCATCCGCGAAGCGTAGACGCACGCGCGGCGCCGGCGACATCAGCCGAGCGGCGTTCGATACGGTCCAGGGACAATGAGCGCCATCGACTTCAGCCGCTTCGACGCGGTCACGTTCGATTGCTACGGCACGCTGATCGACTGGGAGCGCGGGATTCTGAATGCGCTCCAGCCGGTGCTTGCGCCCCGCGGGATCGACGTCGCGGAAGACGAGCTGCTCGAGCGCTATGCGCGCCACGAGGCAGCGCTCGAGGCGGGCGACTATCTCCCCTACAGGGAAGTGCTCGCCGCGTCGCTCGGTGGGCTCTGCGAGGAGCTCGGTTTCGCTACCTCCGACGACGAATCTCGCACGTTCTCGCAGGCACTCGGCGACTGGCCGGCGTTCCACGATTCGATGCCCGCACTCCGTCGCCTCCACGAGCGGTTCAAGCTCGGCGTGATCACGAACTGCGACCGTGACCTGTTTGGGCTCTCCAACCGCCGTCTCGGCGTCACATTCGATTGGATCGTCACAGCCGAGGATGCACGTTCCTACAAGCCCAACCTCGAGCCGTTCGAGCTCGCCTTCGAGACGATCGACGTGCCCCGCGACCGCATCCTCCACGCGGCCCAGAGCCTCTTCCACGACCACGTTCCCGGCAAGCAGCTCGGCCTGACGACGGTGTGGGTCGACCGCCGCCACGACCGAC
>JAYTJO010000079.1:0-3871 GCA_043730975.1 Thermoleophilia bacterium
GCTCGCGACGACGATCAGCCAACCGCCGGGCACCGTGGCCGGATCGGCGAAGCGGCGAGCCGCACCGGCGAACACGATGAGGGCGATCACGATCAGCGAGACGGCGTTGAACAGGGCCGCCAGGATCTCTGCGCGCTTGAACCCGAAGCTCCGATTCGGGGTGGCCGGACGCCGAGCAAGCATCACCGCACCGGCCGCAACGGCGAGCGCTACCACGTCGGAGAGGTTGTGACCCGCGTCGGCGAGCAGCGAAAGGCTGCCCGCAAGGATCGCGGCGATCACTTCCACAAGCGTGTATGCGGCGTTGAGGACGAGCGCGATCGTCAGCGAGCGCAGGGAGCTGCTCGACGCCGCGTGGGAGTGACCGTGGTGGTGGTCGTGCGCCATGCGCAGACGGTAGCGCGATCGAGCACCGACGCCCTGTCGCGGACGTCCGTCTTCTGGGAGAATGGACGCCGTGGCGTGCATCCTGCTCGATATCGACGGAGTCCTCCACGTCTCGGGCGAGCCCATTCCCGGAGCGGTCGACGCGGTCGCGCGCCTCCGAGAGCAGGGACATGCACTCCGCTTCGTCACCAACAACTCCACGCGCCCGCGGGAGACTCTCGCGCACGAGCTGCGGGAGCTCGGCTTCGACCTCGAGGACGACGAGCTTCAGACGACACCGAGAGCCGCAGCAAGAGAGCTTGCCGGCAAGCGCGTTCTGGCGCTCACGATGGGAGCGATCCTGCCCGACCTGGAGGGGATCGAGCTCGTTGGTGATCGGGCCGACGCAGTGCTCCTCGGTGGGTGCGACGAGACGACGGAGCCCAACCAGGTGTTCTCGTGGATGAACCTCGGCCGCGCCTTCGCGGAGCTGCAGATGGGCGCGGAGCTGTACTGCCTGCACAAGAACAAGTGGTGGCAGACGAGCCGTGGCCCGTTGCTCGATGCCGGCGCGTTCGTCGCTGGCCTCGAGTACGCGACGGGCGTCGATGCCACGATCCTCGGGAAGCCGAGCCCGGCCTACTTCGCCGCTGCGCTCGACGCGCTTGGCGCGCAGCCGGAGCTGACCTGGATGGTCACCGACGATGTCGAGGCGGACGTGCGCGGCGCGCAGAGCTTCGGGATGCGGACGGCGCTCGTGCGCACCGGCAAGTTCAGGCCCGAGACGCTCGAGAGCTCCGGTCTCGTGCCCGAGATCGTGCTCAGCTCGCTCGCACACTTCCCCGAGTGGCTCGAGCGATCACTCTAGGGCGTGGGTCTACGTTGACCGTCAAGATCGGCACCGACCTGATCGAGATCGAGCGTATCGTGCGGGCGCTCGAGCGACCTGGGTTCCGCGATCGGTGCTTCACGAAGGCCGAGCAGGACTACTGCGAGACGAGGCGCAACCCGGCCGAGAGCTACGCAGCCCGGTTCTGCGGCAAGGAGGCCGTGGGCAAGGCGCTCGGATGCGGCGTTCGGTTCACGTGGAAGGACATCGAGATCGTTGGCCCGCCGAAGCCTGGCGTGACCCTGACGGGCCGCACCGCCGGATACGCCGAGCGGGTCGGGATGCGCGAGATTGACGTTTCGCTGACCCACTCGCACACGATGGCAGGCGCCTCCTGCGTCGTGAAGCTCGGGGACTAGGGTGGCCGAGCCCGGGTTCGAGCGGCTCTACACCGCCGCCGAGATGCGCGCCGCGGAGGAGGCGTACCCCGGCTTCCCCGCCACGCCACCCGAGCTGATGGAGCGCGCGGGTGCGGCCGTCGCGCATGAGGCTCGCCGGGCGTTCCCAGACGCACGGCGGTTCGCCGTTGTGTGTGGAGGTGGGTCGAACGGGGGCGACGGACGGATAGCGGCACGTCTTCTTCGTGAGGCGGGCCTGGAGGCGGTCGAGACGGACGCGGTCGAAGGCTGCGACGTCGTCATCGACGCGCTCTTCGGGACGGGGTTCCACGGTGAGCCACGGCCCGAGGCGGCACAGCTGATCGAGCGCATCAACGCCTGCGGTAACCCCGTCCTCTCGGTCGATCTACCGTCGGGCGTCGATGCCTCGACCGGCGAGGTCGCCGGCTCGGCGGTGAACGCCACCCTCACCGTCACGTTCCACGCGAGCAAGGTTGGGCTTCTCGTCGCGCCAGGGCGATTCCACGCCGGGGAGATCGTGATCGCGGACATCGGCCTCGCGGCAGCGCCGGCCGCGGCGCGCAGAGCAACGCGCGAGCTGCTCGAGCAGGTACCGCGCCGAGGCCTTCGCGACTCGAAGTTTAGCGCGGGTGCCGTGCTCGTGGTCGGCGGGGCGCCGGGAACGACGGGTGCACCCGTCCTCACCGCGATGGCCGCGCTTCGGGCCGATGCCGGCTACGTCACGCTTGCCGTCCCGCGGGCGTGTCTCGCGGCGGTCGAGGCTCTCGCGCTCGAGCCGGTGAAGCGCGGCTTCGACTGGGACGATGCCGAGGAGTCGATCCTGGCCGACGCCGCGCGGGTCGACGCCGTCGCCATCGGCCCCGGGCTCGGGCGTAGCCCCGAGGCGCTCGCGCTCGTCACCCGGCTCCTCGAAACGCTCGAGCTGCCCGTCGTCGTCGACGCCGACGCGCTGTTCGAGCTCCGACCCATGACCCGCTCTCATCCGACCGTTCTGACTCCCCACACAGGCGAGCTCGCGCGACTCCTCGGGAAGGAATCCGCGTGGGTCGACGCGCATCGTCTCGAGGCAGCGAGGACGGCTGCCGAGATGTTCGGCGCAGTCGTCGTCCTCAAGGGTGCCGACACGATCGTGCAGGCTCCCGGCGACGGTCCTGTTGTCTGCGAGACAGGCCCACCGTCGCTCGCGACCGCCGGCACGGGCGATGTACTGACGGGTGTGATTGCGGCGTTTCTTGCCAAGGGGCTCGACCCGGTCACCGCGGCCGCGGCAGCCGCGACGGCGCACGGGCTCGCGGCAGCTGCGGTGCCACACCAGGCAGGACTCGTCGCGAGCGACGTTGTCGCGAAGCTCCCATCGGTGCTCAGCTGACCGGCAGCACCACGACCCGTTGGTAGCCTCGATCGGGTGAGGGTCGAGATTTTGGGTTCCGGTGGTGCGGCGACGATCCCTCGCCCCGCCTGCCGTTGCCGCGTGTGCGTCGAGGCCCGGGAGATCGGCGGACGCTCCGTCCGCACCGGGCCGTCGGCGTTCGTGCACGGGCCAAACATCCTCTTCGACACGCCCGAGGAGTCGAAGCTCCAGCTCGAGCGTGCAGGCATCGGGGAGATCAACGCGTGCTTCTACTCGCACTGGCATCCCGATCACACGATGGGGAAGCGCGTCTGGGAGACACGTAACGGCGATTTTCGCACCTGGCCGCGGGAGGCCAAGCGGCCGCTCGTCACGGACATCTACCTGCCACAACAGGTCGCTGCCGATTTCCGGAAGTGGCTCGGCAGCATGGAGCACCTCGAGTTCATGCGCGAGCGGGGCTGGATCCGGATCCACGAGATCGCGGACGGAGAGACGGTAGAGATCGGTGGCGTCACGGTACGCCCGTTCCGGCTCGCCGAGGGCTACGTCTATGCGTTCGAGCTGACGGACGGCGACCGGCGCCTGCTCGTCGCGATGGACGAGCTGAACGGTTGGACTCCGCCCGACGACGTCATGGGGTGCGACCTGGCCGTTCTCCCGATGGGGATCTGCGAGTTCGATCTCTTCACGGGCGACCGGTTGATCCACGAGGAACACCCGGTGCTCGTCTTCGAGGCGACGTTCGCCGAGACGCTCGGAATCGTCGACGCGCTCGATGCCGGGCAGGTCGTCCTCAGCCACGTCGAGGAGATGGACTGCATCTCGTACACCGAGCTCCTGCGGGTCGAGGAGCGGCTGCAACGAGAGGGCCGGAACGTGACCTTCGCCTGGGACGGCATGACG
>JAYTJO010000080.1:0-3439 GCA_043730975.1 Thermoleophilia bacterium
GGGGGCGTTCAAACGGTTCGCGATTGCAGCCTCGTCGACGTCCGCCGCCGCGAGACCATCCTCGATCAAGCGGCGGGCAGCGTCGACGATCTCGGCCCGGCCGCCGTAGTCGAACGCGATCCAGAGATCGAGCGTGTCGCGTTGCGCGGTCGAGCGCTCGAGCTCACCCATAGCCTCGCGGAGATGGGGCGGTACGCGATCGCGACGACCGAGGAATCGGGTTCGTACACCCTGCTCTGCAAGGTCTGGAAGCTCACGGTCGATCGTTTCGCCGAGAATCGCCATCAGGGTCGCGACCTCCTCGGCAGGGCGCGTCCAGTTCTCGGTCGAGAACGCGTACACGACGAGTGCCGTGATCCCCTCGTCGATCGCTGCCTCGACCGTGCGCCGCAGCGCTCGCGTTCCCTCGCGATGACCTGCCTCGACTGGCAGGCTCTTGCCTGCGGCCCAGCGGCCGTTCCCGTCCATGATGATCGCGACGGTCTGTGCGAGGGCAACGCCTCCCGGCATCAGACCTACACCTCCATGATCTCGGCCTCTTTGTGCTTCAGGAGGTCGTCGAGCTTCTTCACGTGATCGTCGGTGAGCTTCTGCACCTGCGTCTCGGCGCGACGTTCCTCGTCGTCTCCGACGGCGCCGTCCTTGACGAGCTCCTCCAGATGCTTCATCACGTCGCGTCGAACGTTGCGGATCGCGATCTTGCCCTCTTCTGCATACCGGCGGACTACCTTGACGAGCTCCTTGCGCCGCTCCTCCGTGAGGGACGGAATCGGGAGCCGAATCAGCTTGCCGTCATTCGACGGCATCAATCCGAGGTCGGACTCCTGGATCGCCTTCTCGATCGCCTTGATCTGGCTGGCGTCGTACGGCTGGATCGAGAGGAGGCGGGCTTCGGGGGCGGAGATCGTCGCCATGTTGCTCAGCGGCGTCGGTGTGCCGTAGTAGTCGATCGTGATGCGATCGAGCAGCGCGGCAGATGCTCGTCCGGTTCGGACGCTATTGAACTCGACGCGGGTCGCACCGATCGACTTGTCCATTCGCAACTCGCAGTCGACGAGAAAATCCTCGATCGCTGTCATGTCAGGCCTCCTCTCGGGTCGTGACGATCGTGCCGATTCGCTCTCCCGAGGCAACGCGCACGATGTTCCCCTCGGCAAGCTCGAAGACGTGGATCGGAACACGGTTGTCCATGCACAACGAGAGCGCGGTCGTGTCCATCACCTTGAGGCCGCGCTCGATCGCCTCGAGATGCGTGATCTCGGGCAGGAACCGGGCGTTCGGATCGGTGCGTGGGTCGCCGTCATAGACGCCCTGGACGCCGTTCTTGGCCATCAGGATCGCCCCCGCTCCGATCTCGAGGGCCCGCAGCGCGGCTGCCGTGTCCGTCGTGAAGAACGGATTGCCCGTACCGGCGGCGAAGATGACGACGCGATCCTTCTCGAGATGCCGCATCGCACGTCGGCGGATGTACGGTTCCGCGACTTCCGAGACGGCGATTGCCGACTGTACGCGTGTCTGAGCGCCGAGCTTCTCCAATGCATCCTGGAGTGCGAGGGCATTCAGCAGCGTTGCGAGCATGCCGGCGTAGTCGGCAGTGGCTCGATCCATTCCTTCGGCCGCGGCGGCCATGCCGCGGTAGAAGTTTCCGCCTCCGACGACGATCGCGAGCTCGGTGCCTGCTTTGCGAACGTCGACGACCTCGCGGGCGATCGCTGTGACGGTCTTCGGATCGACACCGTAGTCCCTGTCGCCCATCAGGCTCTCGCCCGAGAGCTTCAGGAGGACGCGACGAAACGGCGAGGACTCGCCGACCGGCAAATGAGCCACCGCGTCGTCGGGCTGAGCGCTCACGACCCTACGACCGAGATCCGCTTGAAACCCTTCAACGTCGCGCCTGCGGCGGCAAGTGCCGAGCCGACGGTGCTCGCCTGATCGTGGATCCACGCCTGGTCGGCGAGGACGCCACCGGGAGCTGCCGCGAAGAAGCGCTTGCCGAGCATGCCGTCCACGATCTTCTCACGTGCAGCCTCGGGCTTCGAGAGTAGCTCGTCGGAGTTGAGGTACACCTGCCGCTCGGCCTCGATCATCTCTGCCGGAACCTCGTCGCGTGTCGCCCACTCGGGCGCTGCGAACGAGATGTGCATCGCGAGCTGCCGGGCCAGAGCTTCGTCTCCACCGTCGAGCTCGACGAGCACGCCGATCTTGCGCGCAGGCGGATGCACGTAGGCAGCGATCGTCGAGGCGTCGGCATACCGCTCGGCGCCGACGATGACGATGTTCTCACCGAGCTTGCCCACGAGGCCGAGTCGCTCCTCGTCGAACGAGTCGACCGCGCCGACGCCGTTCGCGTGTACCGCTTGCAGGACGCGCTCTGCAAAGGACTGGAATTCCTCGTTCTTCGAGACGGGCTCCGTCTCGCAGCCGACGCCCACGATCGATCCGACGCTGCCGTCGATCATGACGCCGACAAGGCCCTCGGTCGTCTGCCGATCTGCCCGCTTTCCGGCTTGGGCCATCCCCTTCTCGCGCAGCAGGGTGCGGGCGCCGTCGAGGTCGCCCCCCGTCTCCTGCAGGGCTCGCTTGCAATCCATCATGCCCGCGCCGGTGAGCTCGCGGAGCTCCTTGACGAGGCCTGCACTGATCTCGGTCACGCTGTCTCCTTTGGGCTAGGTCAGTGAGCGACGATGCGCGGAAGCGCCTTCGCCTGCTCGATCCAGTCGGCAACCTCATCCGCGCTCGGAACGCGGCGAACGAGGCTCCGTGCCTCGTTCGTCTCGGCGAGCCCCGTGACAAGATTCTCGACATTGCGCTGTGCGAGCTCGGGCACGGAGTCGACTCCCGCAGCCTCGAGCAACTCCGCGTACTGCGGACCGACCCCGACAACCCGGATCAGATCGGCGTGATTGACCCAGCGAACAACGCGAACGGCGTCGATTCCCGTCTCCTCGGCGAGCGCTGCACGCCCGTCGGGCGTCGCTCCCTTCTCGAGAAGCGCGTCGATCGATGCCACACCGGCGGCCCTCAGCTTGTCGGCATAGGCCTGCCCGATGCCCTCGATCTCGATGATGTCACCCGTTCCTTCGGGCGCGGACTCCTCCGCGACGGGCTCGATCGGTTCGGCTGCGGCAGCCGCGGCCGCTGCAGCCTCGGCTGCTGCGGCCACCTCGGCTGCGGCAGCCTTGGCGGCGAAGTCCTTTTCTGAAACCTTGCTCTGGCCCGCGGCGATGCCGTCGGCGAGCGCGCGAACAATCAGCGAGCACGAGCGGATCGCGTCATCGTTGCCCGGGATCACGAACTGTGCCTCGTCGGGATCGCAGTTCGTATCGACGATCGCGATAACCGGGAGGTGCAGGCGCTGGGCCTCGCGAACCGCGAGTGCCTCCTTCTTGAGATCGACGATGAAGACCGCATCCGGCTGACGCTTCATGTCGGCGACGCC
>JAYTJO010000081.1:0-9678 GCA_043730975.1 Thermoleophilia bacterium
TCCCACCTACCTCCTCTGGAGCGAGGAGATGGACTCGCCCCGCGGCCGGATCCAGCTGATGGAGTCGCACCTCGACGGCACGATCTCGCTCAACACCACTGTGATCGGTCACTTCGACAAGTGTCTCGGCTGCATGGCTTGCGTCACCGCGTGCCCCTCGGGCGTGCAGTACGAGAAGCTGATCGAGGCGACGCGCGAGACGATCGAGACCACGACGCGGCGGCCGTTCGGCGACCGGTTCGTGCGCGGCGCGCTCTTCAAGCTCCTCCCCTACCCGAACCGGATGGGGCTAGCGCTGCGGCTCGCCCCTCTCGGCCGCAAACTGCCGCTGCCGGGTCGCCTCGGCGTGATGACGGAGATCGCTCCGCCGTGGCGCTCGACCGAGAAGCCGGAAGAAAGTACGCCCGCGAGTGGCGAGACCCGCGGGCGTGTAGGCATTCTCACAGGTTGCGTGCAGTCCGTGGTGTTCGGAACCGTCAACACGGCGACGGCGCGGGTTCTCGCGGCTGATGGATACGAGGTCGTCGCGCCGCCCCAGGGCTGCTGCGGCGCCCTCTCGCTGCACGCCGGCCGGGGCGACGAAGGCCGGGCGTTCGCCCGCAAGATCATCGAGGCGTTCGACGGCGTCGAGACGGTGATCGTCAACACCTCGGGCTGCGGTTCGCACCTCAAGGAGCTCGGGCACGTGCTCGGCGAGGATCCTGCGTGGGCCGAGCGAGCGGCCGAGTTCTCGACACGCGTCCGCGACCTCGGCGAGTTCCTCGCCGGTGTCGATCCGCGCGCGCCGCGGCATCCGCTGAACCTGACCGTGGCGATGCAGGACTCCTGCCACCTCCGCCACGCGCAGAGGCTGCCGCTCTCGTCAGCGACCTCACTGAAGCGAATCCCGGGCCTGACGGTGATAGAGCCAGCGGAACAGGACATCTGCTGCGGCAGCGCGGGTATCTACAACATCACCCAGGCCGACGCTGCCCGGCAGCTCGGCGACCGCAAGGCCGCCCACGTCCTCGCGACGGGCGCCCAGGTGTACGCGAGCGCGAACCCGGGCTGCCTCGTGCAGGTCGCGACAGCACTGCGACGTGCCGGGAGCCCAATGCCGGCCGTGCATCCGATCGAGCTCGTCGATGCCTCGATCCGTAACGTCGGCGCGGCGGGCCTGCTGCGCAGCTCTCGCCGCTGAACAGCCCCGCCGCTGATCGCTTTCGCCATTCAGACCCGAGTTACCTCGGCGTGAAGTTGGTCGTGATCCCTGATTCGTCGTCGGAGAGCTCGTAGCGCCTGCCAGCCTCGAGATTCACGGTCAGGTAGACCGAGGTGCCACTCGGAATCGTCTGCATCGCACCCAGGAACGTCATCGGCATCTTCCCTCGCGGCTGCTTGCCCGTCGTCTCGATCGATTTGACCCACCGGTCGAAGTCGGCCTTCGTCTTGCCTGGATTCAGGGAAACGAGCTGAAATCCACGCCCGACTCCTGACCGATTGCGCAGCTCGATCGTCTGCCTGCCCGCGTTCAGCTGCGGAACGACGAAGCGCTTCGTCGTCGCCGTTATGACCACATCGGCCCTCGGAATGGCAGCGCCCGAGTCGCCCGTCACGGTGAACGAGCGCACCATCCCGAGCTTCATGTGGGAAATCCCCTTCACACTCGGGACTGCACAGAGGAAGAAGTACGTCCCGGGCCGGAGCTTCCTGGTGACATCGATCTGGGCGCCCGCCGTGACCAGGCCGGGACCTCCGAGGTCGTGAAGCCACGGGGTCTCCCCCCGGGCCTCGGTCGCGCGGATGACGTCGGCAAGTGTGTGGTGCCCGTCAATCCGCCCGAACGCGAACTCATGCAACTCCCTTCCCTTGTTGCGGAAGCGCATCGCGACGACGCCCCCCTTGACCGTGGTCGGCATCGCGTACGCGTAGTCGACGGCGTCGACAGTGATAGGCGTAGGCGCTGTTTCCCGCGCTGCAGCGCCGAGGCCGGACGCAGCGAGGGCGCCGAACCCGAGGACGGTGAACAGGATCCTGAGTGGCATCGAAAGAACCTCCATCGTTGGTGACCCCTCGAAGCTAGGCCCTCGCCGACCGCCCGTCATCGCCGCGCCCGGCGATCCTTGCTCGCTCTCGCGGGTGATCTCATCCGATCGGATCGCTCTTGCGACCGATAGCGCCGCGGCCTCCGGCCGCGTACCTTCTAACCGTGTTGCAGCGCATCCCCGAGCTGAATCGCCGCTACGGCGACTGGGTCCTTGCCACTGGGCTCGTCGCGCTGATGATCGTTCAGGTTCTCTCGCTCGACATCTCGCGCGCCAATACTGTCCTCCTGGTTGCCGGCGCGCTGGCGCTGCTCGTTCCGCTCGGACTTCGCGTGCGGATGCCCCTCACGCTGATGTTCGTCCTGCTGGCCGTCGGTGCGATGGGCCAGTGGTTGCCAAAACGTGTGCTCGATCTCGAGGCGTTCGGCCTCATTGTGCTTCTCGTCGTCTACAACGGTGGCGCACACACGTCCGGCCGACGGGCCTCCATCGCAGGCGCGATGACGGCCTTCTTCGGGATCGCGGTGCTCTTCACCGACCCGGACGGCGTCGGCTTCGGCGGCATCATCTACTTCACGCTCCTCTTCGGCGCACCATGGCTCGCCGGCTACGTCGTCCAGCGCCGCCGACTCGGCGAGACGCTCATGCGACACGAGCGAGACGCTGCCGAGGCGGCGATCGTCGACGAGCGCTCTCGTATCGCGCGCGAGTTGCACGATGTCGTCGCCCATGCAATCAGCGTGATCGTTCTGCAGGCCCGCGGCGGCCGCCGCCTGCTCGACACAGAGCCCGAGGAGACGCGCGGTGCGCTCGACACGATCGAGCACACGGGCGAGCAGGCGCTCGTCGAGATGCGGCGCCTCGTTGGCCTTCTTCGTGAAGGCGACGATGAGCTCGCGCTCGCGCCGCAGCCGACGCTCTCACAGCTCGATCACCTCGTGGATCAGGTGCGAGCGGCCGGGCTGCCCGTGGAAATTTCCATCGAGGGCGAGCCGGTCGAGCTGCCTCCGGGGGTCGACCTCTCGGCCTACCGGATCGTCCAGGAGGCGCTGACGAACGCCCTCAAGCACGCAGGGCCGGCGAGCGCACGTGTGCATCTGCGCTATGCAGCCGAAGGCCTGGAGGTCGACGTCAGTGACGACGGAAGAGGCACCGGCAACGGAGACGTGGGCGGCTACGGCCTCGCTGGGATCCGCGAGCGCGTGTCGGTCGTCGGTGGTGAGCTCGAAGCCGGCCGTCAGACGAACGGCGGCTTTGCCGTCCGGGCGCGCCTGCCGTATGCGAGTGACCGATGATCCGCGTCCTCCTTGTCGACGACCAGTCGCTCGTGCGAGCTGGGTTTCGGATGATCCTGAAGGCAGAGGCCGGGATCGAGGTCGTCGGGGAGGCGGGCGATGGCGCCGAGGCTGTGACACGAGCGCAGGAGCTCACGCCCGACGTCATCTTGATGGATATCCGCATGCCGGTGTTGGACGGCATCGAGGCGACACGCCGCATCGTCACGAGCGAGTCGAGCCCTCGGGTTCTCGTGCTGACAACCTTTGATCTCGACGAATACGTGTATGGCGCGCTTCGCGCGGGCGCGAGCGGATTCCTCCTCAAGGACGCGCCGGAGGAGCAACTCGTCTCGGCGATTCAGGTGATTGCGACGGGCGGGTCACTCTTCGCCCCGTCGGTGACGCGAAGGCTGATCGAGGAGTTCTCGCGCCGCGACGGCAACTCCGCGCCGCCGCCCGCTATCGAGGCGTTGACGACACGTGAGGTCGAGGTGCTCCGCCTCGTCGCACGGGGCCTGACGAACGCCGAGATCGCAGTGGAGCTCGTCGTCAGCGAGCACACGGTGAAGACGCACGTGGCGCACATCCTCCAGAAGCTCGACCTGCGCGACCGCACGCAAGCAGTCGTCGTTGCTTACGAGTCGGGACTGGTGCGGCCTGGCGACCGGTAGCTATCGATCATCTCGACGAGTCGCCGGTCGAGGTCGGCGCGGTGTCGCCTGATCGTCCGTCGTTCGTCGTTCGTCATCTGCGCCCACGACTTCTCGACCGTCAAGCGCCGAGCCTCACAGCCAAGCGCGTCGCCGCCGGGCTCGCGATCGATCACGGCGAGCAGCCGGCGTGTCAGGTCGTTGGCGCCTCGCCGTCCGGACCTACGACTCTTCCTCATCGTCTCCCCCCTCGTCTTCGCCGAGTATCGCGTCGTGCATTGCGAAAACGGCCGCGCGGACGTCGAAGAGTGTCTCGAGGATCAATCTCGTCGCCTCCTCATCTTCCATCGCCAAAGCGTGCCTGGCATCCGAGGGAACCGCAAGTCGCTCTTCAAGCCGTGTCCGCTGTGGCCGGCCGCAGGTCGTCGAGCCGATCGACCTTGGCGAGCGCCGGGAAGAAGCGTGTCCAGGACACGGCGATCGCGATCGTGACGACTCCCCCGATCACGACCGCAGGCACCGCGCCGACGAGCGCTGCAGCGACACCCGACTCGAACGCCCCGAGCTCGTTCGAGGCGCTGATGAACACCATCTCCACCGCGTTCACCCGGCCGAGCAGGTCGTCCGGCGTGACAAGCGGGAGGATCGTCTGCCGCAGAACGACGCTGACCATGTCGACCGCTCCACCGGCGACGAGTGCGAGCAGCGACAACCACATCGTCTGCGAGAGCCCGAACACGACGATCGTGACGCCGTAGAGCCCCACGACCACGAGCAGCGTGTTTCCAGCCCGCCGTCGCACAGGCCATCGGGCCATCACGACGGCGGCCAGGAGAGCGCCAACCGCGGGCGCGGCCCGGAGTACACCGAGCCCCGCCGGGCCGACCTCCAGGATGTCCTTGGCGAAGACCGGGAGCAACGCAACCGCGCCTCCGAAGAGGACGGCGAACAGGTCGAGCGAGATCGCCCCGAAGAGGACAGGCGTGCGCCGGACGAGCGACACACCAGCCAGCACGCTCGCGAGATCGGGTGACGAACCACCGGCCGGATCCCGCCCGGCCCGCAGAAGAAGCGTCACGAGCAGTGCAGTCACGGAAAGCCCAGCCGCGATCCCGTACACCAACTCGGAGTGAAGGGCGAAGAGGAGACCGCCGATCGCCGGTCCGACGATCACCGAGGCCTGGAAGACGACCGAACGCATCGCGAG
Organism: Thermoleophilia bacterium; assembly: GCA_043730975.1. Lineage (GTDB taxonomy): Bacteria > Actinomycetota > Thermoleophilia > Gaiellales > Gaiellaceae > Gaiella. The sequence continues at coordinate 5,159 of JAYTJO010000081.1, forward strand.
CGCGCGGACGAGAATCTCGCGCGGCACGAGCGACGGCGTCAGCGCGCGGGACGCAGGCGCTCCGAGTGCCGCTGCAACACCCGCCGCAAAGGCGAGCAGGAAGAACGGCCATGTCTCGTCGGCACCACCACGGGTGACGGCGAGCAGCCCGAGCATGATTGCGGTCTCGAGTGCGATGGCAATCGCGAGCAACGTCCGTCGCGGAAAGCGGTCGGCGAGATGTCCCGCCGGGAGGGCTAGGAGCGGTAGCGGAATGAACATTGCGAGCCCGACGAGCCCGAGATCGAGCGGGTTGCTCCGCACGGCATAGACCTGCCAGCCGATCGCAACGAACGACATCTCGATCGCGAAACCCGACGCGAGCATGACACCGAGGAAGAGAACAAAATCGCGGTGCCGGAGCGGCGAGTCGCCGGACGTCGCGGTCGTTCCGGTGCGATCTACGCCGCCTCTCCTTCTTCGTCCTCGCCCTCCGGGGTCGGGAGAAACTCGACCTCGAGTCGGAGGATTCTCGAGCCCTCGACTTCGAGCACGGCAAACCGAAGACCGTCGGACCGCACCTCGTCACCGGGAGCCGCCGCGCGCCCGATCAGATCGAAGACGTACCCGGCTACGGTGTGGTAATCCTCGTGCTCGAGGGTCGTCCCGAACTCCTCGTTGAAATCGTCGATCGGGAACGTGCCATCGATCCGGATCGTCGTCTCGTTGACCCGCTCGACGGATTCGTCTGGTAGGTCGAACTCGTCCTCGATCTCACCGACGATCTCCTCCAGCAGATCCTCCAGGGTCACGACACCGACGGTCGACCCGTACTCGTCGACGACCACTGACATGTGCTGGTTCGTGCGCCGGAACTCGGGCAGCAGCGCAGCGAGGTCCTTCGTCTCGGGCACGACATACGCCGGCCGCAGCAATGAGGCGAGCTCTACCTCGGCGATGCTGGCGTCGTGCAATGCCGACACGAGGTCGCGCACGTGCAGGATCCCGACGATCTCGTCGAGCGATTCCCGGTAGACCGGATAGCGCGTGTACGGCGACTCGAGCACGGCGCGAAGCGCCTCCTCGGGCGCCATCTCGATCGAGATGCCAACGACATCCGGTCGCGGCACCATCACGTCCGACGCCTCCTTCTCGGCGAAGTCGAAGACCTTGTACAGCATCTCCTCCTCGGACGTCTGGATCTCGCCAACGTCCTCGGCAGCCGCCACCGAATGGCGGATGTCCTCGCGTGTGAAGGCGATCATGCCGGCGGGCGCCGGCTTGACTCTGAGGAGACGGAGCACGGCATTCGCAGAGTGGTTGAGCGCCCACACGAGTGGATAGGCAACGCGCGAGAGGAGATCGATCGGCGCAGCAAGCGCGACTGCAAGTCGCTCGGCCTGCTGAAGCGCGACTGCCTTGGGCACCAGTTCGCCAAGCGTGACACTGAAGTACGTGAGCACGATGAATGAGAGAACGAAGGCAACCCCCCGGGGGAGGAACTCCAGGTAGCTCGAGACGAGCGGCTCGCCGACGGCACCGAGGGCGATTCCGAAGACGGTGATCCCGACCTGCACGGCGCTGATGAACCGAACTGGCTCATCCATCAACTCGAGGGCTGTCCGCGCACCACGCCCACCCTTGGCAGCGCGATCCTCGAGCCTCCCTCGACGGGCCGTGACGAGCGCGTACTCGGCCGCCACGAACACGGCGTTCCCGAGGATGAGCAGAATCACCAGAGCGATCCGGGCCGCGTCACTCACGCCAAAAACCGCCACGCCGGGTCGGAGGTCGTCTCAGAAGAATGCGCCCCGAACTCCGGGGCGCAGGTACTTAGCGGCAGCTCGCCTTCCATTCAGGGCGCAGTATAGGAGACGCTCGCGACATCGTCGTGACGTTCCGCCCTGCCGTCGCGCACGAGCCGTTCGAGATGGGAGAGCGTCTCGGCGACCGCGAACCGGCGCACGTGAGGCGGTAGGTCGTCGCCGAAGAGCGGATACGAGACCTCATAGCCCGTGCGCTGCTCCTGCCCGAGCGCGGCCGCGGTGACGTCGAGCCGCTCGCGGTGATGTGCGATCAGCTCGTGGGCTCTTCCGACCGGGTCGGTGATCGGGTCGCCGTGACCACCGTAGGCGACAGAGGGAGCAAGCTCGATTGTCCGCTCGAGGGCAGCGATGTAGTCGCCGAGGGGATCAGGTCGGCTCTCAGGCCAGAGGCCGACGGTGGGGGTGATGCGTGCCAGAAGGTGATCTGCTGCGATCAACACTCCATCCCGCAACAGCGTCAGCTGGCCGTCTGCGTGGCCGGGCGCTCCGACGAGCTCCCACCCGTGCAGCAGTTCCCCGTCGTCGACGAGCGCGGGATTTTCGACAGGGCGGACAAATGGTCGATATCGCGCTCCCTGTCCGATCAGCTCCTCCGTGACGTTCCCGGGGACTCCATGGCGATGAAACCACACCGCGAGCTCCTCTGACCAATCGTCGTTCTCCCAGACGAGCCGCGTCTGCTCTGCGTCGAGCCACCCCTGGACGGTACGCGCGCCCGTCAGATCCTGTACGTCGGCTGCCGCGCCGAGATGGTCAGGGTGGAAGTGCGTCAGGAACGTGGTCACGACGGGTGCGTCGAGGTCGCCGAGAACGGCAGCCCAGACCTCCTTCGCATCCGGCAGGCCGAGCCCGGTGTCGACGAGCATGTAGCCGTCCTCCACCGGAACGAGGTAGCAGTGGACGTGGTCGGGCCTCATCGGCAACGGCATCGTCACGCGCAGGACTCCTCCGGGAAGCTCGTCCACGTGGCGACTGTACCGGGTGCCCGCGCTATACGCAGTTCGCTTATGCGACGAATAAACAGTCCTCATCAACTGATAGTCTCTGAGCGATGGAAACGGACATCCGTACGCTCGTCGGCGCGGCCGATCCCGAGACGCTTTCCGCACCCGAGGTACTCGGCGTGATGGTCGAGCACTTCCACCCGAACCTCTCGCTCGCGTGCTCGTTCCAGAAGGAGGAGTCGGTGCTGCTCGACATGCTCCTCGCGATCGAGCCGGACGCCCGCGTGTTCGCTCTCGACACCCATGTCCTCTTCCCCGAGACGTACGACGTCTGGCGACAGCTGGAGCAGCGGTATGGCATCAAGGTCGAGGTGTACGAAGGGCCGTCGCTCGGGCGCCAGGCGGCGGTTCACGGCGAGGCCTTGTGGGCTTCGAATCCCTCTCTCTGCTGCTCGATCCGCAAGGTCGGGCCGCTCAGCCACGCGCTCGGCGGACTCGAGGGGTGGATCACGGGCATGCGGCGCGAGCAATCACCGACGCGCGCGAACGCGCAGAAGATCGGGTGGGACGAGCGCCACGAGCTCTGGCAGGCGAACCCGCTCGCCGACTGGACGGAGGCAGCGGTCGACGCCTACATCGTGGAGCGCGAGTTGCCTGTGAACGTCCTCCACTCTCGGGGGTATGCGTCGATCGGCTGCACGCACTGCACCGAGCCTGGCACGGGCCGCGAAGGGCGCTGGACGGGAAGCGACAAGACCGAGTGCGGGTTGCACCTCGACGCATGAGCACGAGCCGCCATCGTTCCCACCTCGACGAGCTCGAGGCCGAAGCAGTCCACATCATGCGTGAGGTCGCTGCGGAGCTCGAGCGACCTGTGCTGCTCTTCTCCGGTGGCAAGGACTCGATCGTCCTGCTGCGCCTGGCCGAGAAGGCGTTCCGTCCTGGACGTTTCCCCTTCCCGCTGATGCACGTCGACACGGGGCACAACTTCCCCGAGGTGATCGAATATCGCGATCGTCGTGTCGCTGAGCTCGGCGAGCGACTCGTCGTCGCGTCGGTTCAGGAGTCGATCGACAGAGGTCGAGTCGTCGAGCAGACGGGGCCACGAGCCTCGCGCAACCAGCTCCAGACAACCACGCTCCTCGACGCGATGGAGGAGAACCAGTTCGACGCCGCGATCGGAGGCGCCCGGCGGGACGAGGAGCGCTCGCGCGCGAAGGAACGGATCTTCTCGTTCCGCGACGACTTCGGCCAGTGGGATCCGCGCGCACAGAGGCCCGAGCTATGGAGCCTCTACAACGGCAAGATCCGCAAGGGCGAGCAGGTGCGCGTCTTCCCGATCTCGAACTGGACCGAGCTCGACGTGTGGCAGTACGTCGCCCGCGAGAGCCTCGAGCTGCCGTCGATCTACTACGCGCACGAGCGCGAGGTGTTCGAGCGCGACGGAATGCTCTACGCCACCTCCGAGGCGATCGAGCGTACTGACGACGAGATCCCGTTCCCGGAGTGGGTGCGGTTCCGCACCGTCGGCGACATGAGCTGCACGGGTGCCGTGCGCTCGCGCGCCGTCTCGTTCGATGACGTCGTAGCGGAAATCGCAGCGACCCGCGTGACGGAGCGCGGCGAAACCCGCGCCGACGATCGCGCCTCCGAAGCTGCGATGGAAGACCGGAAACGTGTCGGATACTTCTAGTCCGTCGCGGACTGCCGCGACCGGCGACCTCCTCCGCCTCGTCACGTGTGGCTCGGTCGACGACGGCAAGTCGACGCT
>JAYTJO010000082.1:0-2088 GCA_043730975.1 Thermoleophilia bacterium
GAGCTACAGATCGTCGCTGCCTTGACCGTGGTTCGAAGGCAACCGGCTAGACTCGCCCGCATGGCCGACCACGATCACGATCACGAACACGGCGACGACGTTGACACCGACTTCGAGAGCGAGGCCGAGCTCGAGGCCGAGGCCGAGGAGCGCGTGCGTCGGCAGATAGCGCTCTCGCAGATCCGCCAGTACGGCGATCCGGTCCTGCGGATGCGGGCGAACGAGGTCGAGAGCTTCGACGAGGAGCTCCTGAGGTTGACGGAGCGAATGCTCCTGCTCATGCACGATGCCGACGGTGTCGGTCTCGCCGCAACGCAGGTCGGGATCCTTCGTCGCGTGTTCGTGTTCTCGAACGAAGGCGAGGACGTCGTGGTCGTCAATCCCGTGCTCGCAAAGATCGGCGGCGGCGCCGAGATCGACAGCGAGGGCTGCCTCTCACTCGGCCCGGTGCGGATGCCGGTCGAGCGATCCGTTGACCTGACGCTCGAGGGAGTCGGCATCGATGGGGTACCGTTCAGCCTCGAGCTCGAGGGTCTGCCGGCCCGTGTCGTGCAGCACGAGTTCGACCATCTCGACGGCAAGCTGATCATCGATCGCACCGATCCCGAGTCGCGGCGCGAGGCAATGGCGCAGCTGCGGCCCCGGCTCGTCCTCTCCCGGTGAGCTAGCAGTGGCTCGGGTCGCGGTCGCCGCGACGGCACCGTTCGGAGCAGACGTGCTGGAGCGGCTTGCCGCTGATCACGAGATCTCGGCCCTCCTGACCCGGCCCGATGCACAACAGGGCCGTGGGCGGCGGGTTGCGCCGCCGCCCGCGAAGGTCGTGGCCGAGCGTCTCGGCGTACCGGTGCTGCAACCCGATCGACCCGAGTCGGGCCTCGACCTCGGCGCGCCGATTGTCGTCGTGTGCGCGTACGGTCTTCTGATCCCGGAGCGGCTCCTCGGGGAACGGGACTGGCTCAACGTGCATCCGTCGCTGCTGCCGCGCTGGCGTGGTGCTGCGCCCGTCGAGCGTGCAATTCTCGCGGGTGACACCGAGACGGGTGTGACGATTCACGAGACGGTGAAGGAGCTCGATGCCGGGCCGATCGCAGCGCAACGATCCTTCCCGATCGGCCCGGAGGACGACGCTGGGGCCGTCTTCGAGCAGGCTGCCCGGGCCGCCGTCGAGCTCCTCGCTGACATCCTCTCGGATGCTCGCCCCACCTTCGTGCCACAGGCGACGGAGGGTGTCACCTACGCCGAGAAGATCACTCCTGACGACCGTCTCCTCGATCTCGATCTCGACGCGGTCGAGCTCGTGCGCCGCGTTCGGGCGCTCTCGCCTCACATCGGCGCGCGCGCCGAGCTCCACGGTCGACCGGTGACGGTGTGGCAGGCGCGAGTGGGGGAGGGCGGAGCGTTCGAACCGGTCGAGGTTCAACCGGAGGGTGGCAAGCGCATGGATGCGGCCGCCTGGCTGCGCGGGCTGCGGTGAAGGCTGCTGCGATCTCGCCCGCGCGTGCGGCGGCGTTCGACGTGATCAGGCGTGTCTTCGAGCACGAGGCGTACGCCGACCGCGCTCTCCGCACGGCTGCGGCCGGGCTCGACGACCGCGACCGGTCGCTCGCGCGCCAGCTCGCCTATGGAACGGTGCAGCGAACACGCACGCTCGACTACGTGATCGAGACGGTGGGTCGGCGTCCCGTCAGGAAGCTCGACGAGCCTGTACGCGCAGCACTCCGGCTCGGTGCCTTTCAGCTCGTCTTCCTCGACGGCGTTCCCCGCTACGCGGCCGTCAACGAGTCGGTCGAGCTCGTGCGACGATCGCGACTCGAGCGCGCCGTGTCGTTCACGAACGCCGTTCTGCGACGCCTTGCCGATGAGGGTAGGGCATGCGTCGAGGCGCTGCCCGAATCCACCTGGGAGGAGGCAGCGCTGCGGCACTCCTATCCCGACTGGGTCGCCGAGACCTGGTGGCGCGACCTCGGGGCGGAGGGCGCACTCGCGCTCATGCAGGCCCAGAACGAGGCGCCACCGGCAGTCGTCCGCCTCGTCCGGGGTGAGATCGAAGGACGGGCCGACGCTGACGTACCGGGAGCGTGGCACGTC
>JAYTJO010000083.1:0-3921 GCA_043730975.1 Thermoleophilia bacterium
GCGCCGAGCAGCGTCAACACGGGGAGAACGAGCTGGCTCGGGTTGGCAAGTGGGCTCTCGCCCGGTGGAACGAGCGAGATCGGGAGAAACCAGCCGAGCCAGGAGAAGAAGACGAGGATCAGCAGCGATCCGATCACGAACTCCGGCAGCGACACCACCGAGAGCGACGTGAACGAGATCGCATGGTCGGCCGAGCGGCCAGCACGAATCGCCGCGAGGACACCGAGCACGAGCGAGAGCGGCACCATGATCACCGCGGCGATGAGCGCGAGCGTGAGCGAGTTGACGAGCGGCCCCTCGATCTCGTTCCAGATCGGACGCGCGCTCCCCTCGGCGTACCCACTCGCAGAGTTGCCGAGATCGCCCGTGACGAGGCCGCCGAGCCAGTCGAGATAGCGCGCAGCTGCGGGGCGGTCGAGCCCCATCTGCTCGCGAAGATCCGCGAGCTGGGCCGGCGTCGCGTTCTTCCCGAGCACGGCGCCCGCTGCGTCGCCGGGGAGCACCTCTGTCCCGACGAACACGAACACCGAGACGACGAGCAGCGTCGCGAGCCCCGCAAGGATGCGCAGGACGACGAAGCGCAGGAGCGGAAAGGAGCGCGGCCGCCGTGTCGTCTCGGCGGCCGCTGCTCCTGCACTCATCGCCGGTGCTCCGGGGGTCTACCCGGTGATCCCGGGAGGCTCAAGCGAGCCAGGCATCCCGGTAGTTCCAGCCGCCCAGGTTGAAGAACGAGCTCGGCTTCATGCCGCGGACGTTCTTGCCGACGCCGTCGACCAGGCTCGTGTTCGCCCAGACGATGTAGCCGCCGTCCTGGTACTGGACCTCCTGCACATCACGCCAACGCTTCTTCGCGGCCGCTGCGTTCGGAGCTCCGATCGCCGAGGAGATCAGCTTGTCGAACGACTTGTCGCGCCAGTGCGTCTCGTTCCAGACCGCATCCGAGCGGAGTGCCTGCGTGTACCACTGGCCGAGCGCCGTCACGGTCCAGAACGACTGCGCGAAGGCCATCTTCGTGTAGAGGAGCGACGTGTCGAAGTAGGCGGTGGCCGACTCCTTCTTCACGTTGACCTTGACCCCCGACTTCTTCGCCTGCTGCGCGAACAGGGTCGCCGCCTCGATGAAGCCCGGAACGACGTTCGAGGTCTGCAACGTGACCGAGAGGCCTTCTTGCCCGGCCTGCTTGAGCAGGAACTTCGCCTTCTCCGGGTCCTGCTGGCGCACGGGAGCGTTCAACCAGAACGGGAGGTTCCGGCTCGGGAGGTCGTTCCCCGCCACCGCGAACCCTGCCAGCGCCCCGTTGATCAGTGCCTGCCGGTCGACCATCAGCCGGAATGCGTCGCGAACACGCGGGTCGTCGAACGGCTTCACGTCCACTGCCATCGAGAACACCTGGATCGACGTGCTCGGCGCGTTCAGCACCTGGATCTGCTTCCGCTGGAGCTGCGCACGCGCCTGTCGAGGATCGAGCTGACTCAGCATGTCGATCTCGCCTGCGAGCAGGGCGTTGAGACGTGCTGACGGGTCGTCGATCGAGATGTCCTCCCATTCGTCGACGTACGGCTTGCCGTTTTCCCAGTAGTTGGGGTTCCTGACGCACAGGCTTCGCTGCCCCGGCGTGAACGACTGGAACGAGAAGGGGCCAGTACCGATCGGCTTCGAGAAGTCCTTCAGCCCGACGGGGAGGATGACGCTGTTCTGGACGTTGAAGTTGTCGAAGAGACGCGCGTTCGCGGACGTCAGGGGGATCCGCAACGTCGTTGCGTCCACTTTCTTCAGCTGGCCGAGCTTGATCCCCGTCACCGCGCTGTGGCCGACATGCTTCGGGTTGCCCATCGTTCTGAGCGTGTAGATGACGTCATCGGCCGTGAACGGCTTGCCGTTGTGGAACGTGACGCCCTTGCGGAGCTTGACGATCCACTCCGTGGACGTCTTGTTCGGAATCCACGCAACGGCGAGGCCGGGCGCGCTCGTGAGGTCGGGTCGCACGCGTACGAGCGGGTCGTAGAGGTTGAAGTACCGCGAGGCATCGATGAAGTTCGAGCCGCGGCCGGGATTGAACGACTCCGACTTGCCGGCGCCGACATGGCCGACCCGTAGCCGGCCCCCGCGCTTCGGAGTCGCACCGAGCGCGCGTTCGGCAAGCGGCCCTGCGGCGGTGAGCGCGGCACCTGCAAGCACCGCGGCGCGAACCAGGTCGCCGCGCGAGAGCGTCGACTCCTCGGCCTCGGCAGCGAGCGCGTCCTCCTGCCATCTGATGTCACTCATCCTGCTCCTCCTTCCTTGGGGATCGTAACCTTCCGACCTTGCACGGAGACGCCGCCGTCGGAGGGACTGAACGCTCCGATCACGACACGCCACCGACTTCGACGGCATACGTACGAACAGCACTCTGGACAAGCTCGACGCCAAGGCCGGGAGCCGTCGGCAGCGCGATGAAGCCGTCGTCGAGCAGGGGCTCGGGCGCGACGACCTCGTCCCGGAGCGGGGCCGACCAGAGCGAAGGAACGAGCATCTCGACGAACGGAACGTTACTCGTCGCAGCCTGCAGGTGGCGGGCCGCTGCTGCGTTGATGCCCGTCTTCCAGCAGTGGGGAATCACCATCGCCCCACGCTCGACGGCGGACTGGGCGATCCGCCGCATCTCGGTGAAGCCGCCGGCGCGTGCCACGTCGGGCTGCACCACATCGACCCGGCCGATGTCGAGCCACGCGAGGCATTCCTGCCACGTCGTTGCAAACTCTGCCCCGCCGATCCGAGTGCCGACACGCTGCGCAAGCTTGGCGTGGCTCGGAAGATCGTCGTGTGGCAGGGTCGCCTCAGCGAGGTAGATCCGGCAGTCCTCCACCTGGTCCAGCGTCCAGAGCGCCCGCCGCCAGTCCGTCCAGCGGTACCCGAAATCGACGAGCAGCTCGATGTCCTCGCCGACCACCCGCCGTCCTTCTCGGATGCAGGCGACGATTTCCCGATCGCTCGCGGCACCTTCGAACAGCACCTCCATCTTGACCGCGCGAAACCCGAGCGCCCGCGCCCGCTCGAGAAGGTCGAGCGTTACCTCCATCATCTCTGACAGGCTTCGCTCGCCGACCGGGCCTGCGTAGCAGGTCGCATACGGCGTGATCTGCGGCTGACGAGCGCCGCCGAGGAGGTGGAAGGTCGGCCGGCCGACCTGTTTGCCGGCGAGATCGTGCAGTGCAATGTCGACGGCGGCAAGCGCATGACGGGCCACACCCGAGGGGCCGGCGAGAAACGTCGCCCGGGCGAGGTCGTCCCAGATCCCTGCCATCTGAATCGGGTCGCGCCCGAGGACGACACTGCGCAACCCACGACACCAGAGGTGGACGTCGTCCATCAACACGAGCGCGAGCGCGGCCGCGGAGGCCGTGTCGGCTTCTCCGATCCCGACGCGTCCATCGGCGTCCTCGATCTCGATCAGCAGCGTCTCGGTCGCGCTGTCGACGTCACCGACGTCATTCGTCGCGCGGAGGAGGTGTGCGCGCAGCTCGACGATCTCGCACGGGGGCGTTGGGAGGACAGCACTCGCGGGCAGGCCGAAATCATAGTCATCATTCATATGACGACTTGAACCCTACGCGACTGCACCGGGATGAGCAACTATCCGCTCGTCTACGCCTGCGTGAGGAGGTCGCTGAGCGGCAGCGCATGCTGGTCGGCATAGACCGGGTCGTGGATGAACCAGTAGTGCGCCGCCATCGCCTCCCGGGCGCGCCGTGGGTCACGCTCGCGGATCGCATCGAGAATCGCGACCTCACGCTCGACGGGCCAGGTGGACGGATCGTCGGCCCTGACCGGAATCGACGTCGCGAGAATGAGCCGCTGCAAGGGCCGCAACAGGATCATGAGGGCAGGAAGGCGCGTCGCATCGAGGATCGCGAGGTGAAACGCGAGGTGCGGCGCCTCTGC
>JAYTJO010000084.1:0-4118 GCA_043730975.1 Thermoleophilia bacterium
CGTGCGTCGACGGCGTTACGAAGGCGAAGTTGGCCTGTCGAAGCCGCTCGGACCAGTCGTAGTACTGGGTGGGCGTCCAGCCGATCCGACGGAAGACGACGACCGAGAGATCAGGCCTACGGAGCAGTTCGACGTAGGCGCGGCTCGTGATCTCGGCGGCCGCGAAGCGCGCGACGGTCAGCGTATGTTCGACTGCCTCCGTGTAGGCGTCGGTGCCGTGTGCTGCGAGTGAGAACCAGAACGGGAGCCCGCGGGCACGGCGGGTGAGGTTGACTGCGTAGTCGGACGGGTTCCACTCGTCGCCGCCCTGGAGTGGCTCGAGGTACCCGGCGGTCTGCGTGTGGGCGGCTCGGGCGAGCTCCGGCTCGCGGTAGATGAGCGCACAGCAGTCGTAGGGAGCGAAGAGCCACTTGTGCGGGTCGACGATGAACGAGTCCGCCCGCTCGATTCCGTCGAAGAGAGGGCGCACGCTTGGAGCAGCGAGTGCAGCACCGCCGTACGCGCCGTCGACGTGGAACCAGAGCCCGTGCTCGTCGCAGACGTCGGCCACCTCGTCGAGGCGGTCGACGGTGCCGAAGTTCGTCGACCCGGAGGTTGCGACGACGGCAAACACGCCGTCTCCGTCTCGCTCGAGAGCCTCGCGGAGCGCGTCGCCACGGAGCCGCCCTTCAGCATCGGGCTCGATCTCGAGCACGTCCACGTCCATCACCCGGGCGGCCATCTTCACCGAAGAGTGCGCCTGCGAGGTTGCCGCCACCTTCCATCGGACAGGACGCCCGCCGCGCCTGTCGGCCGCCGTGTGCCGCGCTGCGACGAGCGCGGAAAGGTTCCCGGTCGTTCCTCCCTGGACGAACGCTCCGCCGGCACCGGCCGGAAAGCCCGCCAGGTCGGAGATCCAGCGCAGTGCCTGATTCTCGGCGTAGACGGCCCCGGCGCCCTCGAGCCAGCTACCCCCGTAGATCGAGGAGGCGCCGACGACGAGATCGAAGAGCGTGGCCGCCTCGGTCGGCGCGGACGGGATGAACGAGAGAAAGCGCGGGTGATCGGTGGAGATGCAAGCCCGCGAGAGAACGTGATCGAAGAGCTCGAGCATCGCCTCGCCACCGAGGCCCGCTGAGGTGATCGTCTGTCCGGCGTCGCGCTCGAGCTCCTCGAGCGTCCGGGGGCCGTCCAGTGGAACAGGGTCGAGCCGGAAGCGATCCTCGGCGTAGGCGAGGATCTGCTCGGCGAGTCGTTCGGTTGCCTCGGTGTGACCGTGCACGCGGCGAGTCTAATCCGATCGTGCCCACGAAGGCGGGGGCTCCCGGCCAAAGCCGGAAGCCCCCGATGCTCTTGCTCTACGACTGATTGCTCTGGTTCGCTTCGCTCGCCCTCGGCTCGCGGTCGGCAACGCGCTTCGCAGGCGTGTCCTCGACCTGGCCGAGCGTCAAGCCTCGGTCGGCTCGGATCCGGATGACGATCCGGTCGCCGGCTTTGTCCTTCAGCGCGTCGAAGCTGATCACGTCCGGGATCCGCTTGGCCCAGTGCAGGAACACGGTGTCCGGGCCTGTCGTGAACGACTGATCAGCAGCCTGACCGATCATCAGCTTCAGTGCATGCCGGTTTCCGCCGGTGACCTTGATCGTGACCTTTCCGTCGGCCGCTGACACGAGCGTGCCGCGGAAGAGGTAGAGCGGCTGCGTCGGCCTGGTCAGCGTCTGTCCGCGATCACCGATCGAGGCTGCCGGCTTCTTCGTGATCGTCTCGATGTCCGCTCTGCGATCGGCGCGAACATTCACGGTCACGTAGTCGTTCGCGAGCACATTGCCGAGAACGATCTTCGTGGGAATCCCGTTGGTCCAGCGGAGAACGACGGTCTTGTCGTCGGTTGCGAACGTCTGCTCCTGGGGCTTCCCGAGCAGCGAACGGAGGGCGGCCCGGTTGCCGTTCTGCACGGTCACCGTGACCGACGTTCCTTCGACAACCTTGACCTGGCCGACGTAGCGGTAGAGCACGTTGTCCTTCGATCCACCGGCGAATGCGGCGGATGTCGCGACGAGGGTCGCCAGTACGGCGACCAGGGCGACGACGATAGATGAGCGCTTCATGTTCACTGTCCTCCCAGTGGGGTGTGGTTACACCCTGGACACTAGGACCCCGGTGTTCGCCGCCTTTCAGCGTTACGTAAGCCGTGCGTAAGCCGTGCGATCCGGGCTGGAGACGGGCTCGAGCACGAGCGTGAAGGTGGAGCCCGAACCCGGCGTGCTCTCCACCGTGACGTGGCCGCCCATGGCGGCCGCGAGCTCCGCGACGATTGCCAGGCCTAGCCCGGTTCCGACGGGTCGATCGGCGCCATATCGATCCCAGAGGTAGAAGCGCTCGAACGCGCGCCCGAGATCATCGGCCGCAAGTCCGGGGCCGTTGTCGGTCACCGTCAGCCTTCCCGGCGCCGCTCCGATCACGACCTCCCCTCCCTGCGGCGTGCAGCGGATTGCGTTCTCGACCAGGTTCGAGAGGGCCTGCAACGTGCGGCCGGGATCGGCGATAGCCGTGGCTCCAGACTCGACGAGTGTCCGGAGATCGACCCCGTACTGCTCCGCCTGTGGAGCATGTCGTGCGAGACCGTCTTCGGCAATCGCGCCGAGATCGACCGGGGAGAGCGCGACGTCGAACGATCGGCGGCGTAGTCGGGCGAGGTCGAGTAGGTCGCGGATCAGTCGTTCGAGTCGGTGCGTCTCGCGTTCGATCACCTCGCCGGCGCGCTCCGGAGCGACGACGCCGTCGCTGAGGCCTTCAGCGTGACCGCGGATCGCCGTCAACGGTGTCTTCAGCTCGTGGCTGACAGTGAGCAGAAATGCACGTTCGGCATCCTGCGCGCGACGGAGCTCCTCGGAGAGCTCGTTGAACGACGTGGAGAGCTGACGGAGCTCCGTCGATCCCTCGACCGGCAGCGGGTCGGGTTCCGTTCCCTCGGCGAGACGCTTGCTCGCTTCGGCGACGCGGGTTACCGGGCGCGCGACGGCGCGAGCAAGCAGAAAAGCGACCCCGGCCGCGAGGGCGAGCCCGACGAGGGCAGCAAGGGCGAGGCCGACGAGGAAGGGCGTCCAGTCATCCGACTGGTTGCGCGACGAACGAAGGAGAACGATTGCGTCGCCGCCGCCGAGTTGCGCGGCGTAGAAGAACGATTCTCCACGCACCGAGACGGTTCCGTCGGCGCGGCCACTCTCGCGGAGGCGTTCCGCAGCCGAACCGGGGAGGAGGAGGTCGGCCTGCGCGGGGGTAAGAATCGCAAGGCGCTCCTCTTCGGTTGCGAGGAAGCGCCCGATCTCGCTGTCGCCTCGCGGCAGCGGGTTTGCGATGTGTTGCGCGGTGATCAGGTCGACCTGGCGCGTCAGCGCGCGGCGAGCGTCCTCGTCGAGAGAGCGTCGTGTGAGCGCCGAACCAACCGCGAGCATCACGATCGTGGAAACGGCAACCGTGGCTGCGATTCCTATGAAGAGTCGCGTCCGGAGTCTGCGCGGCCCGTGCAGACGACTCAAGCGGCTGCCTTGTACCCAGACCCGCGAACGGTGCGGATCAGGTCGGGCCGATCGAGCTTCCGTCGCAGCTGAGCGACGTGCACGTCCACGGTCCGCGTTCCTCCCGGGAACGAGAGACCCCAGACCCGTTCGAGCAGTCGCTCGCGCGACATGACGGTTCCAGGGTGGGCCAGGAAGTAGGCGAGGAGATCGAATTCCCGCCCGGTGAGCTCGATCTGGCGCCCGGCAACCGAGACCGTTCGGCCGTCGTGCTCGAGCGCAATATCGCCCGCGACAACGGCGTCCTGCACCTCCTCGGGCTCCGCTCGGCGAAGGACGGCGCGGACGCGGGCGACAAGCTCGCGCGGCGAGAACGGCTTCGTCACATAGTCATCCGCTCCGAGCTCGAGCCCCACGATGCGGTCGATCTCCTCGTCACGGGCGGTAACGATGACGACCGGGAGCGATGAGCTGTCGCGGATGGCGCGACAGAGATCGAGGCCGTCGGCGTCGGGAAGCTGTAGATCGAGGATCGCGAGGCGGAACTCGTGCTGCTCGAGTGCGAGCAGCGCATCGCCGCCTCTCGAGCACCACATCACACCAAACCCTTCGCGCTCGAGG
>JAYTJO010000085.1:0-3426 GCA_043730975.1 Thermoleophilia bacterium
GGTGCTCAACCCGCCGCAGGTCGCGATCCTCGCGGTCGGGGCCGTCAAGGACACGCCCGTTGTCGTCGACGGCGCAATCGACATCGCACCGATGATGCACGTCGTCCTCACCTGCGACCACCGTGCGATCGACGGTGCCGACGGCGCCGAGTTCCTCCGCACGCTCGTCGCGTTCGTCGAGCAACCTGCGCTCGCGCTCTAGGGGGAGGCTTGGCGGTCGTCGTTCGCAGAGGTGGAGCGCAGGACGTGCGATTCCTACGCGACATGCTGCATCACGCCTACTACTGGAAGGAACGGCAGCCCGACGCGGGTCCCGGGCCGGTTCAGCTGTACGTCAAGGCATGGGGGCGCCCGGGGGATACGGCGGTGATCGCGTTGCTCGACGGCTTCCCGGTGGGCGCGGCGTGGTACCGGCTATTCACGGGCGAGCCGGCCGGGTACGGGTGTATCGACGAGCAGACGCCGGAGCTCGCGGTCGCAGTGGTGCCGAACGCACGGGGCCTCGGGGTCGGAAGCGCGTTGCTCAGAGCGCTCCTCCAGAGAGCTCGGGACGATGGCTACGCCGCGCTGAGCCTCGCTGTCGATCGCCACAACGAGGGCGCGATCGGGCTCTACCGACAGTTCGGGTTCGGCCAGGTGGCAGAGGCGCCGGACTCTCTCACGCTGCGCGTGGTGCTGTCGTGAGTACGATCGCTACCAACCGACGAAAGAGAGAAGCGTGAAGTGTGAAGTGTGACGTCGCAGTCCTCGGAGGCGGCCCGGCCGGGTATACCGCAGCGATCCGCGCGGCACAGCTCGGAGGCAAGGTCGTCTGCATCGAGCAGGAGCCCGAGCTCGGGGGCACGTGTCTGCGCGTGGGCTGCATTCCCACCAAAGCCTGGGTGCAAACGGCGCACGCGCTGCACGACGCCCGCGAGACGTTTGCGAAGCTCGGGGTCGGTGTCTCGGAGCCGCAGCTCGACTTCACGCAGGCCGCAGCCTGGAAGGACGGTGTCGTGGCGCAGATGACCGGCGGCGTCGCCGGGTTGCTGAAGGCGAACGGCGTCGAGTGGATTCGCGGCAGCGGCCGCTTCACGAGCGCGACGACGATTGCCGTGGAGGGCGGCGAGGACGTGACCTTCACGAGCGCGATCGTCGCGACCGGCTCCTATCCCATGAGACCCCCGATCCCGGGTCTCGACTCGCCGAGGTGCGTCGACTCGACCGGCCTCCTCGCCCAGACCGAGGTTCCGCGCCGGCTCGTCGTGCTCGGCGGGGGAATCATCGGTTGCGAGTTCGCATCGATCTTCGCGCACTTCGGCAGCGAGGTGACGATCGTCGAGATGCTGCCGACGCTCATCCCGCAGGAGGACGCCGACGCTGCGAAGGAGCTGAAGAAGGCGTTCAAGAAACGCGGGATTGCCATGCACCTGGAGAAGCAATGCACCGGGGTAGATGATCTCGGAGATCACCTCGTGGTGCGCTTCGGCGACGGCGAGGCGGTCGAGGCCGACCTCATGCTTGTTGCCGTCGGGAGAGCTCCAAGCGTCAATGGTCTCGGTCTGGACGAGATCGGAGTTCCGACCGATCCCCGCAGCGGAATCGCGACGGACGACCACATGCGCACCTCGATCCCGACGATCTACGCCGCGGGCGACGTTGCCGGCCGCTGGCAACTCGCTCACACCGCCTTCCGCGAGGGCGAAATCGCGGCGGAGAACGCGATGGGCCACGAATCTGCGCTCGGCACCCCGTCTGTGCCTCGTCCGATCTACACCGATCCGGAGATCGCCGGCGTGGGGTTGACCGAGGCTCAGGCCAGAGAGCGCTACGGTGACTCGGTTGCCGTCGGGGTCTTTCCGTGGGTCGCAAATGCGCGCGCAGTCATGTCGGGAACGACCGCTGGCTGGGTGAAGTCGATCCACGAGACGACGTACGGCGAGTTACTCGGTCTCGTGATCGTCGGTCCGCACGCGACCGACCTGATCGAGGTCGGCGTCGTTGCGATCGACGCGGAGTCCACCGTGGAGACGGTTGCAGACGGGATCGCGCCTCATCCGACGCTCTCCGAGGCGATCAAGGAAGCCGGCCTCGTCGCTCTCGGCCGGGCAATCCACCTTCCCCCGAAAAGGCGGTAGAGGCCACTAAATGTTCAACTCCGAGAATTCACGTCGAAACGCCCTCGCGATGTCTATTGGCTGGTGGTACCTGCGCCGGCTGATTCGCAAGCGCGGAACCGCGGCC
The DNA here is from genome assembly GCA_043730975.1 of Thermoleophilia bacterium. GTDB lineage: Bacteria > Actinomycetota > Thermoleophilia > Gaiellales > Gaiellaceae > Gaiella. Next base: position 2,224 of record JAYTJO010000085.1, read on the forward strand.
GTCGCCGGGTACGTCGCGGGCGAGGGGCTCTCGTTCGCGCGCCGCCCCCGCAAGCGCCACCCGCTTCGCTGGTTACTCGTGGCCGGCCTCGTCGGCGCGGGCGGTCTCCTCTGGTGGCGGAAGCAGCAGGGAGGCGGGGATGACTGGGGAGACTGGGAACCGGTCGCACCGGTCGCACCCGTGGCGCCGATGCCGGCGGAGCCCGAGCCGACGGAGCCAACTTCGAAGCGCGACGGAGCGCCGACGCTCGATTCCGAGCCGGATCCGGCGGATCTCGTCACTAGTGCGCCGTCCGGGGAATAGGGTGCTGTTCGGGCGAGCGAAAACCGAGCAGCGCGAGGACGCAGGGAGCCTCGATACTGGGTTGTACCGTGGCGACCGAGGACGAAGCGATGCGAAGCGTTTGCAGCCGACCGAGCTGTGCCGTATTCCCCGGACGGTGCACTAGGTGAGCGACGGCGCTCGGTTCGTCCGGCCGTCGCTGGAGCAGTTGCCTCCGAACGACCCCGTTGCGCCACCGACCGCGCACGATGCCTCGCTCGGTCTCAATGAGGGGCTCTCCGGCCCCTTCCCCTCGGCTCTCGCGGCGATCGCAGCTGCCGTTCCCGAGCTGAATCGCTACCCCGGGCGTGGCTCCGAGGAGCTGGTCGCTGCGCTCGCTGCGCGGCATGACGTGCCGCCGGCGCAGGTCATCGTCACCGCAGGTGCCGATGCGGGGATCGGCTATGTCTGCCAGGCGGTCCTCGATCCCGCCGACGAGGTCGTGATCCCATGGCCGTCGTTTCCGAGTTTCCTCCGGGACACACAGAAGCGTGATGCCCGCCCAACCGTCGTTCCACTCCGTGACTGGGCCATCGATCTCGACGCCATGCGGGCAGCGTTGACCGATCGCACGCGCCTCGTCTTCATCGCCACCCCGAACAACCCGACAGGGCTCGCCGTCCCGCGAGACGCGTTGCTCGCATTCCTTCGTGATCTCCCGGCGTCAGTGTTGCCCGTCATCGACGAGGCGTACTTCGACTACCTCGACCCCGCGCTGCGTCTGGACTCGATCGCAGAGATCGTGCGCAACGGGGGCGACGCCGTCGTGCTGAGGACGTTCTCGAAGCTTTACGGCCTGGCCGGGCTCCGAGTCGGTTACGCCGTCGGGCCAACGGCTGTCGTTGCCGCGATGAGAAAGGTACAGCGTGGCTATGACGTCGG
>JAYTJO010000086.1:0-2435 GCA_043730975.1 Thermoleophilia bacterium
GGGGGTACGCGGTGCCGGTGGGCGGCGTCTTCGGAACGGGCGCGACCGATCTCTTCTGCAACGGTGTCGCCAAGGGCTCGAAAGGCCTCGTGCTCCTCCTCCGCAGTCCGGCACTGACGTTGTTGGTACTCGCGGCGTTCCTCGCCCTGATCATCTTTGCCGTCGTCAAGGCGACCTGGCATCCCGCAGCACCGCTGCGGATCGCGAGGCGCCGCAGCTGGGGCCAGATCATCACCGCGTCGGGGCGCATGTACGCGTACCGCTGGCGACTCTTCATCGGGATCGGTGCGCTCCTGATCCCGATCACGGTCGTGACGACGCTCGTGCAGTGGCTGCTGTTCAGGGCGGTCGATCTGCTTGGCGTCGTCACCGGTCAGGGGGCGGGAACGTTCGCCATTCTTGCCCTCGCGGTCGGGACAGCGATCACGCTCCTCGGTCTCGGGCTCGTTCAGGCTGCGACCGCGTGCGCGCTCGTCGAGCTCGACGAGGGTAGGCCGATCGGCCCGGTGCGGGCCTACCGGATCGCGCTACGCCGAATCCGTCCGCTCCTCCGGGCGATCGTGATCTTAGTCGTCGCGTGGGTCAGCCTGACGCTGACGACGTTCCTGATTCCCGTCGCAGTCTGGCTCGCCGTTCGTTGGTGCTTGCTGGCGCCGATCGTCGAGCTCGAGGGTGGCTCTGGGCGCTCGGTGCTGCGCAGGAGCGGTCGTCTCGTGCATGGCCGCTGGATCCGCACGGGCTCGCTCGTCGGTGTCAGCGCCGGGCTGGCGCTCGCCGCCGGCCCGCTGCTCGGCGTGGCGCTCATCTTCACGACGAGCATGCCGCTTGCGTTCCTCAATGTCGTGGCAGGAGTCGTCTACGCGCTCGCGCTTCCGTATGTCGCCCTCGTCACCGCGTACGTCTACTTCGATGCGCGGGCGCGCAGCGAGCTCGAGCCGGCCGACCAGCGCAAGGAACTGCCGGCCGAGTTCGAGCTCGGGGCTTCGAGCTCGTAGGGGCGAGGCGCAGGCCTCGCCCGGGAGCGCCCACAACCACGGCGCCCTCGGGGACTTGACGGGCGCTACGTTCTGACAGACCGCGTTACAAGGCCGAGTCGAGCAGGTCCGCGCCGTGATCGGGTGGTGAGCCGTAGGCGTAGACGACGAGGTCTTCGTCACCATGATTGGCAGTCTGGAGTGGTGTTCCGGGCTCGAGGTGGATGAGCCCACCCGTCGGGATGTCCTGCCGCTCGGGTGGTTCGCCCACGTACATCGACAACGTTCCGGCGAGGACGACGAACGTCTCCTCCTGCTCGGCGTGCACGTGCCGGCGCCCCTTCGCGCCTGGCTCGTAGCGCCAGACGTTCGCCCGGGTGTGGGCGAAGCCTGCCGTCTCGCTCAGTTCCGCGACGTGGCGAGCGGGCTCGCCTGGCGCGTGCGGACGGGTCGTCCACACGAGGTCGTCGGGGAGGATCACGCTGAAGGTCATGCGCGAACACTATTGGGTCGTAGGTCGCCGCGGCCGTGCGCAGTGTGAGCGCCGGCCGGGTTGTGCGCGGCATGCGGCTTGTCTAGCGTGTGTGCACCAGGCCCCAAACGACGAGGATCACTATGACCCAGCAGGATGATCGCGTTGATGCGTTTCGCCGGTTGCACGCCGTCGGCTGCTTCGTCATGCCGAACCCGTGGGACGCAGGCAGCGCGTTTGCTCTCGAACAGTTGGGCTTCGTGGCTCTCGCGACGACGAGCGCGGGCGCAGCATGGACACTCGGTCGGGCTGACAATCAACTTCGGCTCGATCAGATGCTGGAGCATCTTCGTACTGTCGCCGGTGCCGTGAACCTACCGGTGAACGCAGACTTCGAGGGCGGTTTCGCGGACGATCCGGAGACGGTTGCCACGAATGTGAAGCTCGCGGCGGCGACGGGTATCGCCGGCCTTTCGATCGAGGACTCCTCGGGCGACCCGGTCGAGCCTCTGTACGAATTCGATCTTGCCGTCGACCGCATTCGAGCTGCGCGACGAGCGATCGACGAGAGTGGAACAGGCATCGTCCTCACCGGACGATCCGAGGGGTTTGTGGCCGGACGCCCCGATATCGGTGAGACGATCAGGAGGTTGCAGGCCTACGCGGAAGCCGGTGCTGATTGCCTCTATGCCCCGAGGATTGACACCGTTGAACAGATTTCCGCCGTTGTCGCTGCGGTGTCACCGAAACCCGCGAACCTCCTGATCAACGCCCCATTCATTACGGTCTCGGGAGCTGCGTCCCTCGGAGTTCGCCGCATCAGCGTCGGGGGCACGCTCGCGCGTACCGCGTGGGCAGGATTCCTGAGGGCTGCGCAGGAGATCGCAGACACGGGGACATTCTCGCGGTTCGAGGGACTCCCGGATCTCGACGCGCGGTTCAGGTCGAGCTAGAAGCGAACGCTGGTCGCTCGAGCCGGGTGCATCGGT
>JAYTJO010000087.1:0-2357 GCA_043730975.1 Thermoleophilia bacterium
CAGCCGGCAAGGTGATCAAGACACTCGCAGCCGTCGCGACAATCGGTGTCCTGCTGGTCATGCCGAAGCTGACCGGCGACTACATACTCGGACTCGTCACCCTGATGGCGATGTACGCCATCGTCCTGATGGCCTGGAATCTCGTCTTCGGATACGCCGGCGTGATCACGTTCGGACAGATGGCGTTCTTCGCAATCGGCGCCTACGCCGCCGCCCTCTCGAACATCCACTGGGGCCTGTCGCCCTGGGTCGACATCTGGTTCGGAGCCATCATCGCGGGACTCGCCGGCCTTGCCATCGGCGCCCCTTCGCTCCGACTCTTCGGGCCGTACATGGTCATCTTCACGCTCGCGTTCCAACTCGCGCTCGCGGCACTCCTCCCGGCACTCTGGGTAGGCACCACAGGAGGAACAGCCGGACTGTTCGGAATCGACGCCCTCGGCTTCGGCTCCTGGAACTATCTCAACGTCACCTGGTACCTCGCCGCGACGCTCGCCGTCCTCACGTTCATCGTGATCGCGCTTGTGCTGCGCTCACCGATAGGGGCGGCTCTCGACGCCCTGAAGGAGGGTCGCGTCCTCGCCGAAGCTCGTGGGATCGGATTCTTCCAGCATCGCGTCCTCCTGTTCACTCTCTCTGCGTTTCTTACCGGCCTGGCTGGAGGGATCTATGCCCACTCGTTCCAGCTCATCACCCCCAGCGTGCTCGACATCGGGCTCCTCATCAACCTGTTCGCCATGCTCATTCTCGGCGGCCTCGGGACGCGTCTTGGACCGGTGCTCGGGGCGATCATCGGGGTCTATCTCGATGATCGACTCGCCTCCACCGAGCAGTACAGCCAGCTGATCTGGGGCGCCATCATTCTCGTCGTCGTCATGTTGGCACCGGGAGGGATCGTCACATCGGTGAGCCGAATTGCACGCTGGATCCGTGATCGCGTCTTCTCGTCGGCGGAGGTCGCGACCGACGTCGAGGATCCGATTCTCTCCAATGGCGCGCCAGGGTGAGTGCACTAGGCTGGAGCTGAACCGGGCGACGAACAAACGGGGCGCCCCGACGGCGCGTGATCAGAGGCGAAAGGGGTTGGGAACGGGATGGATGAGCTCGGACGATTCAGGTTGGACGGTCGTGTCGCGATCGTCGCCGGCGGGTCGGGAGGCATCGGGATCCGCACGTGTGCTGCCCTCGCCGGTGTAGGCGCCAGGGTCGCCGTCATCGGACGGTCCGCCGAGCGGCTCACTGCGGCGACCGACGCAATCACGGCAGCAGGCTCCGAAGCGCTGCCGATTGTTGGAGATATGACCGTCAAGGCGGACGCAGACCGCGCCGTCGCCGAAACGCTCGAGCACTTCGGCCGCGTCGACATCCTCATCAACGCGATCGGTGGAGGAGCCGGCGCCGTTCTGCACAACGCAGAGGACTATCCCGAGAAGGACTGGGACTGGATCTTCGATCTCAATCTGAGATCCACGCTGCTCCCCTCACAGGCCGTCGCCCGGGCGATGATCGCCGCTGGAACCGGCGGCCGGATTCTCAATCTCTCGTCGGTGCGCGGCCAACTCGGCCTCAACGCGGGCTACTCGGCGTACGTCGCCGTCAAGGGCGCGATCAATGCCCTCACGCGACAACATGCGACCGAGTGGGCGAAGCACGGGATCACCGTGAACGCGATCTCCCCCACCTTCGTCCGCACCCCGCAGGTCGAGAGCATGCTTGCCGACAAGGTGTTCTACGAGAAGCTGATCGCCCGGATCCCGCTCGGCCGAATCGCGGAGCCCGATGACCTCATCGGCGCCATGCTCTTCTTCTGCTCCGACGCGTCCTCCTTCGTGACGGGGCAGATTCTCACGCTCGACGGTGGGCTCACCGCCACCCAGTGAGCGGCTGGACACCCGCACGGGCGCGGAGGCTCGACGAGATCGCAGGCCCAGACGGGATCATCGTCGGGGCCGCTGTCGACCATCGCGACTCTCTGCACACGGCGCTGTCACGCAAGGGACTTCCCTCGCCCTCCGACGACGCTCTATCGCAGCTCAAGGTCAGGATCGCCCGGGCCCTCTCCCCCGCGTCCACCGTCTTCCTCCTCGACGCCGAGTACGGGGCGGCTCAGGCCCTTGCGGCGGGCGCTCTCCCGGGCGACGTCGCGCTCGTCGTGCCGCTCGAGGCGCAGGGCTACGGTGACGTCGCCGCGAGCCCACGGACGACGTTCCTTCCCGGTTGGTCGCCAGAGCAGAGCGCTCTGCTCGGTGCCGCAGGATGCAAGCTGCTCCTTCCCTACCGAACGGACAACCCTGACCAGGCCGTCCGGCAAGACGAGGTCGTCCGGATCGCCGTCGAGAAGTGCCGTGCCGCAGGGG
>JAYTJO010000088.1:0-10541 GCA_043730975.1 Thermoleophilia bacterium
GCTCTTCCATCGCGCCTTGCCTCACGCCCTCACGTCCCGTCGAACTCGGGCTTCCGTTTCTCCACGAACGCCTCGACGCCCTCGTGGAAGTCGTGCGTCTGCTGCATCAGTCCGTATGCGAGCCCTTCGAGCTCGAGCCCGACCTGGAGCGGACCGTCGTAGACTGTGTTGAGGACGCGCTTCGACATAGCAAGGGAAAGCGGCGCATGACGAGAGAGCTCCTCGATCAGTGAATCGACCGTGTCGTCGAGCTGCTCGGCGCCCACGACCTCTGTTACCAGTCCGATCGCGAAAGCCTCCTCGGCCTTGACCCGGCGACCGCGCATGATGATGTCCTTCGCCCGGCCGACGCCGACGAGGCGGGCCAGTCGCTGCGTGCCCCCCGAGCCCGGGATCATCCCGATTGTCGCCTCCGGCAGCGCCATCTGCATATCGTCGGCAGCGATCCGGAAATCGCACGCGAGTGCGAGCTCGAGACCAACGCCGAAGACGTACCCCTGCAGCTTCGCAATCACCGGCTTCGAGCAGCGTTCCGGTGCTGCCACGTTCTTCGCGAGCTGCGAGACGACCCAGGGTGACTTCGTCAGGAATCCGGCTATGTCGCCTCCTGCCGTGAACTGGCCGCCCGCTCCGGTGAGGACGACGAACCGCACTGACTCGTCGTGATCCAGCTCGGCGAAGACCGCTGCGAGCTGGTCGCGCGCAAGCATCGAGACCCGGTTGAACTTCCCGGGCACGTCCAGCGTCACCGTGGCGACGCCGCGATCGCCATCGTGCTCGACCCTGAATCCATCGAAGGTTTCGGCTCGTTCCTCGCCGAAACCGTTAGATGGGGCGTTCACGCGTCGGCTCGGGGTTCGGGGGTTTTCATCGGTGGCCTTTCGTCGTAGCGGCAGACACTTGTCGCACTATCTAACGCATTTCGGCCTCAGCCGAAATCGTTCGGAGCACTCTGCGCAGGATCTTCCCAGATGGGCTCGTCGGAAGCGCGGTAACCAGTCGGTAGTCGCGCGGCCGCTTGCAGCGGGCGAGGGGTGAGGCAAGACAGTGTGCATCGAGATCCTCCGCGGTCGCGTCGCCGACGATGACCGCGACGACGTGCTGACCGAGGCGGTCGTCCGGCGCGCCGATCACCGCGACCTCACGCACGTTCGGGTGGCTCGCGAGGACGTCCTCGACCTCGAGCGGGTGGATGTTCTCGCCGCCGGAGATGATCATGTCGTCGAGCCGTCCGTCGATCCAGAGATCTCCGTCGTCGTCGAGATGCCCGATATCGCCTGTGTGGTACCAGCCGTCCCGGATCGCCTTCTCGTCCGCGTCGGGGCGATTCCAGTAGCCCGCGAATGCCTCATCGCCGGAGAGATGGACGCAGATCTCGCCGCTCGGCTCGAGTCTCTGGCGGGCGTTCACTGCAGGTCGCCCGGCGCATCCGGGCTTGGCGACCTGATCGCGTCCGATCGAGAACGTGTAGATCTCCGTCGAGCCGTAGTGGTTGACGAAGACGTCCGGGTGAAAGGCCGTGACGCATCGGGCCGCGACCGAAGAGGTCATGGCCGAGCCGGCGTAACCGAGTGCCCGGACGCTCGACACATCGTGCTCGGCAACATGCTCTGACGCGAGAAGGTCGTAGAACAGCGTGGGCGCGAGGTAGAGGGAGGTGATGCGCTCCTGCTCGATCAGCCGCAGCGCCTCCTCTGGATCCCACCGTGCCTGCGGCACGTAGCACCCACCGATGAGGTGCATCGCGAGGAGGGAGTGAATCCCCATGGTGTGGTAGAGCGGCATCACGCCGAGCGTGCGATCGGCATGGAGGTAGTCGTGCTCGAGCGCCTGGCTGACGCCGCCGGCGCGGTCGGCCGCATGGCTTCGCGGCACTCCCTTTGGCCGCCCGGTCGTCCCCGAGGTGTAGAGGAGGAGCGAGATCTCCTGATCGTCGCGGTCGAGAGCGCCCGCGTGCTCCTGTCCATCGGGCAGAGAATCACCTTCGCGAATGACGAGCGCGGCGCCAGCATCGCCGATGCAGTAGTCGAGCTCCTCCTCGGAAAGGCGCCAGGAGAGCGGGACGAAGACCGCGCCGGCCCACTGGGTTGCCCAGTAGAGGAGTGCCGTCTCGAGCCGGTTGTCCAGAACGACCGCTACGCGATCGCCGGGCGCCACACCGAGCCCGCCTGCGATTCGGGCCACGCGCGGCAGCAGCGCGTCGTAGCGGATCCCGGGGAATGCCTCGAGCTCGGGATTCCGCTCGCAGGCGGCGAGGAGAGACTGTGCGAGATTCACTGACCGGCCTCCCGAGCTTGTGACAATGCGTCACGAGCTTCCTCGATCGCAGCGACGATGGGGGCGTAGCCCGTGCAGCGGCACAGTTGCCCGGAGAGCATGTCGACGATCTCCTCGTGGGACGGATCGCCGCGGGACAGGAGATCGTCGGCCGCGATCAGGATCCCGGGCGTGCAGAAGCCGCATTGGAGCGCGTGATGGCGCTTGAACGCCGCCTGAAGTGGGGAGAGCAGATCGTCTCCTGCGAGCGACTCGACCGTCTCCACGACCGACCCGTCGACCTGGACGGCGAGGACGCAGCACCCGCGCACCGAGACGCCGTCGAGGCGCACGGTGCACGCCCCACAGACACCGTGCTCGCAACCGACATGCGTGCCGGTCAGGCCGAGGCGATGTCGCAGGAAGTCGGTCAACAGCAGCCGTGGCTCGACGTTCTCGACGACGTTCCGCCCGTTGACGGTGAGGGCAATCTCGGTCATGCCGCTCGCTCCCAGGCACGGAGGAGCGCTCGCTCGACGAGCGTTCCCGTGAGCGCGCGCAGGTACTCCGGCGTCGCGTGGATCGAGCCTGCCGGGTCGACCGCAGCCGCAGCGAGTGCTCCCGCCGCCCGAGCCACTTCGGGTGTGACGAACGACCCTTCGACGGCCGCCTCGACATCGACGAAACCCATCGGGCGGTCGGTCACCGCCCCGATCCGAATCCGGACGTCGGTCGCAACATCGTCGACGCGCTTCACGACCACCGCGACCATGGAGAGGGCGTAGTCGCCCGCGCGGAGGGCGAACTCCTCGAAGGCCGCGCCCTCGAACTCCTCCGGCTGTGGCCAGACGGTCTCGACGACGAGCTCGCCCGGCGCGAGTGTCGTGAAGAAGTGCGTGATGAAGAACGCATCTGGCTCGATTTCTCGACGCCCTCCAGGTCCTTCGACGACGATCGTCCCACCGAGAGCGGAAAGGCAAAGGGGAATCTCGGCCGAGCCGTCCGCGTGGGCGACGCTGCCGCCGATGGTGCCGCGGTTCCGCGTGACGAAATGGCCGACGAACGGCAGAGCCTCGAGCAGCAGCGGGTGTGCGCGTAGGTCGTGCTCGAGCACGGCCTGACGCACCGTCGCGCCGACACGGAGGACTCCATTCGACTCGATCGTGTCCAGGCCGGCCCCGTTGAGATCCACGAGCAGTGTCGGCCGCACGAGACGCATGTTCAACGCCGGGACGAGGCTCTGCCCGCCCGCAATCGGCTTCGCGTCCTCGTCACGACCGAGCGCCTCGATGGCCTCCTCCAGCGAGTGGGCGGCGACGTACTCGAAGGCAACGGGCTTCACGATGCTCCTCGCTCGTTGAGGAGCTGCCAGACCCGCGGCGGCGTCAGCGGCAGCTCGACGTCGTCCCGCCCGATCGCATCTGCCACCGCGTTCGCGACGCAGACCGGCGCGCTCATCGTGTTTCCCTCGCCGATCCCCTTGGCGCCGAGCGCCGTCACGGGCGATGGAGAGGAGAGATGGCCGATCGTCAACGCGGGGATGTCGGGAGCGGTGGGCGTCAGGTAATCGATGAGCGACGCGGTCATCAGGTTGCCCGACTCGTCGTAAACGTGGCGCTCGTAGAGCGCCGCAGCAAGGCCGTGGGCGAACCCGCCCATCACCTGTCCGTCAGCGAGCAGCGGGTTGAGGAGGCGCCCGGCGTCGTGAACGGTGACGTAGTCGAGGACGCGCACCTCGCCCGTCTCTCGTTCCACCTCGACCGCGCAGATGTCGACGATGAAGCCGTGGGACGCGGACGAGGCGATGCGATCCTCCTCGTCGGGAGGATCGAGCGTCGGCGGCGCCCAGAAGGCAACGGCCGAGAGCCCGGGCTCCTCTCCCTCCGGCAGCCCTTCCGGATTCCAGTGCGCCATCCCTGCGACCCTGCGTAGCGTGAGGCTCTCGTCGCCCGCGTGCGCGCGGATCGCATCGATCTTCGCCCGCAGCTTCAGGGCGGCGGCCTGCACGGCACCGACAGCGACGCCCGAGAAGCGCGACGAGTAGCTGCCCGAGGCGACCGTCCACGGGACACTCGACGTGTCCATCTCCGCCATCACGTTCACCTCGTCGGGCGTGCAGCCGAGCGTGTCCGCGACGACCTGGGCGCAGACCGTTCGATGGCCCTGGCCCTGCGGTGTCGTTGCGAGGCGCACGGTGATGCCGCCGAGGGGGTTGATCGAGATCGAGGCTCCCTCTGCGTTCCCGGATTTCGGCAGCGAGAGTGCACGCTCGTCAGCGGTCTGGGCGAGCGTGATGTACCCCATGTTCGAGATCGAGGGCTCGACGATGCACGCGAGGCCGATCCCTGCGAGCCGTCCGTCGGCGCGAACCTTCTCGACCCTAGTGCGGAGCGCCTCGTAGTCGGCGAGCTCGAGTGCGTGATCGAGGCAGGCCGCATAGTCGCCCGAGTCGTAGAGGGCACCCGACGGCGTGCGGTAGGGCATTGCGTCGGCGGGGATCAGGTTGCGCCGCGCGAGCTCTGCAGGGTCGAGGCCGAGCCGTCGGGCGGCGATTGCCATCGTTCGTTCCAGCCCGAAGTAGAGCTGCGGCCCACCGAACCCCCGGTTCAGTCCGGACGGCTGCGTATTCGTGAGGACAACGCGGTTGCGCACGGCGACGTTCGGCACGGTGTAGGCACCCGAGAGCGACCCGTGCATCCGGTAGAGCGTCGCCGGCTCCGGCGCGCGGACGTAGGCACCGACGTCCTCGATAGCGTCGTAGCGAAGCGCGATCAGCCGGCCGTCCGCCGTGAAGCCCGCCTCGACCTCGGTCGTGCGGCCGGTGGCTGCAGCGCTCGAGGCGAGGTGCTCGAGACGATCCTCGACCCACGTCACGGGCACGCCGAGATGCCGTGAGACGAGGCCCATCAGGACGATGTACGTGAACACCGACGACTTGATTCCGAACGAGCCACCCGAGTCGGGGGGCGTGAGCAGCCTCAGCCGGTCGCCCTTCAGCCCGAGCGCGGCCGCGGCGACGCCGTGCAGCGTGAACGGCCCCTGGAAGTTCGCCCACGTCGTCAGCCGCCCGGCCGTCGCATCCCAGTCGGCGACGACCGCATAGCACTCGACCGGAGTGCAGGTGAAGCGAGGGACGTGAAACGTCTGGCGCAGCACAAGATCGGCCTGCGCCATCGCAGTGTCCACGTCGCCGTACTCGAACGTTCGGTCATGAACTGCGTCTGCTGCCGCGGCGACGGGGTCGAGAACCGCATCGAGCGGGTCGTAGTCGACGTCGACGAGCTCGGCAGCGTCCTCCGCGAGGTAGCGATCGCGTGCGACGACGACGGCGATCGGCTCGCCGACATAGCGCACCGTGTCGATCGCCGTTGCGTACTGCGGCGTGCGGCTGTCGATCCCGGCCGGGAAGGGCCGCGATAGCGCCATGACGTCGGCGCCCGTGAGCACACCGATCACCCCGGGAGCTTCGAGCGCGGCGCTCGCGTCGACGACGATTCGCGCGTGCGCGAGTTGCGACCGCACCACCGCGGCGTGGTAGCTGTGCGCGACGGGGGAGAGGTCGTCGAGAAAGCGACCCTCACCGCGCAGCAGCGCATCATCCTCGAATCGCGGTAGCGATCGGCCAACCCATGTCGCGTTAGCGCTCACCAGGCCTCCTGTGGTTCAACGACTCCCACCGGGGCCGACCGTATCACCGTCAACGCGGCTGCCGTTCTGCGGCGAGCGCCACCTGTTCGTCGTTCGGCCCGCCGTGCTCGAGCGCTCGAAATGCGACTAGCACCGCGCGCGGGTCGCGGGCGTGACGTTGTGCAGCGAGCGTGAGGGGCTCGCGGACTGCTCCCCCGCAATGGGCGCACGGCCAGTAGATTCGCGACATCAGTTGAGCGGCCCGTCCATCCGGGTACATGCGGAGGATTTCGAGGATCGTCGTCGAGCCGCGGATCTGCCCGCGCACGGCGTCGCTGTCTGCAACACCGTGCGCGGGCAGGAAGCCCGGAATCGCGGTTCGCGACAACTCGGCCAGGACGGTGTCCTAGAGGCTCGCGTGCGCGAGGATACTCGGCTCGGAAGTCGCCATCCGCACCGCGTTCTTCGGCAACTGGTAGCGCGCATACGGCAGCACCGCCACCCTGGCGTCCGCGCCGTGGCGGGCCATCGCCGCCGCGAACGCCCCGTCCAGCGACGTCGTTGCGTCGAGCCCGATGTCGGCCGCCATCTCGAGGTTCTCCTCGAGGGTCACGACGGTGAGGTGCTTGCGCGTCATCACCTCGTAGATCGGCACCCAGATGCAGCCGGCCCACATCTGGATCTCGCGCTTGTGGATGTCGTGCAGCACGCGCTGGTAGTTCTCGGCGGTCGGCGGCATGTACGGCTTCATCAAGTCCATCAGCGCGAAGCCAGGGAAGTCGCCGATCGCGGTCGAGACGCCGGGCGACGGGCTCGTGTAGATGATCGTGCCGCCGTCCTTGAGCACGAGGTCGGCCGACATGCAGCCCCAACCCGTGTGGAAGAACAGGTGGTCGGTGGGCGCGAAGACGCCGCAGATGACGATGTCCGCCTGGCCGTGCTCCTCGACCCAGCTGTCGTAGGCGTAGATCGCGTTGAAGCGGCGAATCGCCTCGCGATGAGCCTCGGGATGCGAGCCGAAGATGCAGTCGATCACACGGCCGTGCGTGTCGAGGATCACATTCATCGTGCAGTCGAGCCCGCACATCGTTGCGGCCTCGTCGATGTCCGTCCGCATCGGGCCGGCATAGGCGCCGTAATGCGTCTGTGGTGAGGTGACAAAGGCGCAGTGATTCGACTCGATCGTAGCGTCGGAAACGACGCCCGGCAGGATCAGCTTGCCGCCGCCGCCCGCGCCCCAGTGGTTCGCCTGCGCCTGGCCGATCGTGATCTTCAGCTCGGCCGATGCGACCTCGGTGTGCAGCCAGACGGGGGTGCCGCCCGACGAGACGCCGACGAAGGTGTAGGCGTCCGGGTTCTGCGGGTCGTTCTGGTGGAACGCCCAGCCGTTTGCCTCCATCCGGGCGAGGTTCGCCGGGCCGATCTTTTGCTCCATGTCCGCCTCGGACATGGGAAAGACCTTGCCGTTCGCGCACACGACACGGACGTCGGTGATTCCTGCTGCCTCGATTGCGTCGAAGACGGGAGGGAGGAGCTTCGAGGAGGGAGTGGGGCGGAACTGGTTGTCGATCACGACCGCGATGCTCTGCTTCCCGGCGAGGAGCTCCGCGAACGTCGGCCCGTCGAACGGCTCGGCGAGTGCGCGGCGTGCAGCTTCCGTCGAGTCGCCGACGGGCGACGGCTCGTCCGGATAGATCGCAGCGACGAGGTTGGCGCTCGGGATGTCGAGGGTCAGCGTGTCGCGGTGCTTCTTCGATTCGTCATCGGTCGCCCCGATCGCGAGGGGATCCATCGACTCGTACGGGATCACGGCGTGGTAGGTGTCGCTCATCTGCCCTCCAGGAGTGTCATTGCGTCCGTCTCGAGGCTAGGCGCTCGGGGGGGTTGCGGTCAAGGGGATGATCCAGTTCGGGGAGGTCGGCTGCCTCGTCTCCACGGATGAGGCGACGGAAGATGCGCGTCAAAAAGAATCGATTATCGCTGGTTCTCGGTTGTATCTATCACGTCTGGTTGTTAGGTTCGTCTCCTCGTGAGTGAACGATTCGCACAGCTAGACGTTCGTCGGCTTGCGCCGAAGCTCGTCGTCGGCCTCCTCGTCGGGTTCGCTCTCCTCTACATCGTCGTGCTCGCCAATCCGTCGCCCGAGTTCGGCGGCAACTGGCGCACGACGACCTTCGGCTCGGCGATCGACGACTGGCAGAGCTTCACGCGCACGCTGCTCAATGGCCTGACCTTCGCCGGCTTGCTGTTCATCGTGGCGAGCGGCTTTTCGCTCATCTTCGGGCTGATGCGGGTCGTCAACATGGCCCACGGCTCCTTCTACCTCCTCGGTGGGTACATCGCCTACGAGGTGCAGCAGAAGATGACCGGCCAGGGCTTCGCCATCGCCGGTACCGACGTCAACACCTGGGAGTGGGTGCTTCCCGCACTTGTCGCGGCGACGGCGATCGGTGCCGTCGGCCTGATCATCCAGCAGGTGTTCCTGCGCTGGAACCAGGGGCAGGAGCTGCGCCAGGCATTGATCACGATTGCGATCTCGGTGATCATCGCCGACCAGGTGATTGCACACTTCAACGGGGGAATCGCCTCCACAGTCACCTGGCCTGGCTGGACGAACCGGCTTGTCGAGTTGCCGCTCCTCGGCATCGACTATTCGCTCGCACGCCTGATCGTTCTCTTCCTCGGTCTCGCTGTCGGACTCGGCCTCTGGGTCTGGCTCTTCCGTACGCGCACGGGCATGGTGATCCGGGCGGGCGTCGATGACCGACAGATGACCTCGGCGCTCGGTGTCAACATTCAGCTCACGTTCGCGATCGCCTTCGTCGTCGGCTCGTCGCTGGCTGCCTTTGGTGGCGTCGTCGGCACATCACAGGGCGCAATTGCTCCTGGGCAGGACGGACAGTGGCTCCTTAATTCGCTCGTTGTCGTCATCATCGGCGGCCTGGGATCGTTGCTCGGGGCGGCGGCGGGCTCGTTGCTGTACGGCCTCGTGTTCTCGTTTTCTGCCGTCTACCTCCCGACGGCCGGCGACAACTGCTGTACCCAGTATTCGATCGTGTTCACATTCGTGCTGCTGGCCCTCGTGCTCGCGTTTCGTCCGCAGGGCCTATTCGGGAGATTCACGTGACCCACGATCCGAAGGCTGTCACCGAACGAGTCATCGGCGCGCTTGTTCTCGTGGTTGCTCTGGCTGGCCCCGCGATCTTCAACGCCTACTGGGTCGACGTCATTCTCACGCAGGCGCTCATCGTCGGAATTGCAGCCGCGAGCATGATCTTTCTCGCCGCGTACGGTGGCATGGTCTCTCTCGCCCAGACGATGCTGATGGGCTCTGCCGGGTTCATGATCGGGAACATGGTTACGAAAGGGGGGGACGGGGGCGAGACCAAGGGGCTCTTGCTCGGGTGGAATCCGACTCTTGCCCTCGTTCTGGCTTTGCTCGGCACGACGCTCCTCGCTTTGCTCCTCGGCGCCCTCGCGGCGCGGAGTACCGGCATCTACTTCCTCATGATCACGCTCACGTTCTCGGTCGTCGGCTGGTACTTCGTCGGCCAGGTAACCGTGGTCTCGGGCTTCTCCGGGATTGCGAACATCAACAGCTACACGCCACCGTTTGTCGGCGACGTTGTCACCGACAGGAACCGGCTCTATTACATTGCTCTCGGCGTCGCGGGCCTCGTATACCTGGCGATCCGGATGATTATCCGCACACCGTTCGGCCTCGCGCTACAGGGGCTCCGAGACGAACCAGTACGGATGAGCTCGCTCGGGTATGCCGTCCCTTTGCACCGGACACTCGCATTCGGACTTGCCGGCTTCATGGCGGCCCTCTCCGGCGTGTTGCTCGTATGGTGGCAGGGGCAAATATCCCCCGGCGATATCGGCCTGCCGGCGACCATTGACCTCCTCATCGTCGCGGTGATCGGTGGCCTGACCCGGATCGAAGGCGCCTGGGTCGGAGCGCTGGCCTTCATCCTGATCAACAACTACGTCCGCGACAGTTGGCTGACCGATCTTCTCGACACGGTCCGGATCGGCGGGAGTTTCAACACAATCATCGGCCTCGTATTCCTCGTCATAGTGATCGTCTCCCCGGACGGTCTCATGGGCGCCTGGGACAGACTCTGGGGTCTCAAATCCGGCCGGGACAGTGGGGAAGGGCCAAACGTGACCGCAATCCCGGCCGGGGAGAAGGTGTAAGTGAAAGGAGACTGGTTGCAGATTGTCAGTTGGGGTCAGTTCGAACGTTTCACGTTGTTCGTCATCGTCAACCAAGGAGGGCAACAGGCATGAGAGGTATTTCACGCCACTGGAAGCTCGTGCTTCCACTAGGGGTGCTCGTGGTTCTGGCAACCGTCGTCGTTTCAACGTCGTTCGCGGCGTCGAAGGCGAAGACGGTCCGGGTCGCGATCATGACCGACTGCAAGGGTGGTTTCGGGTTCGGCTATGAGCCGGACATCGGTGGCGCCCAGGCCGCATTCGCGAACTACGCGAACGGCAAGGTCAAGGATCCGAAGAAGCCGTCGGCAGGTATGACGGGCATCCGGGTCGGCTCCACGCTGGTTCAGATCGTCGGCTACGGCTGCGGTGACGACACCGTTCCGACCGCTGTGAAGGAGACGCGTCGTCTGATGGAGCAGCTCAAGGCGGACGTGATG
>JAYTJO010000089.1:0-1883 GCA_043730975.1 Thermoleophilia bacterium
TGGCGTTCACGGCGCTCGCCGCCTGGGGTTGCGCTCAGCTCTTCCAGCCCCGCGCGGCCTTCCTTCAGGTGGGCGCGATGATCGGGACGATCATGGCCGCGAACGTCTTCTTCAACATCATCCCTGCGCACTGGGAGCTGATCAACGCGAAGAAGGCGGGTCGCGACCCCGACCCGTTCCCGGGCGTCGTCGCGAAACAGCGGTCAGTCCACAACAACTACTTCACGCTGCCGGTGCTGTTCACGATGATCGCCGGGCACTCCGCGTTCACCTACGGGGTCGAGCGCGCGTGGATCGTCCTGCTCGTGATCATGTTCGTCGGCGTCCTCTCGCGCCTGTTCTTCAACCTCCGTCACCAGGGGCGGACGATCTGGGCGATCCCTGTCGGGTGCGTCGTCGTCCTCGTGGCCCTCGGCGTCGCGATCCGACCGGACACCGAGCCCACCGGAACCGGCAGCGCCACGGTCTCGTTCTCGGAGGTCTCTCCGATCGTCGAACAGCGTTGTGCAACCTGCCATTCGGAGACGCCGACGCAGGAGGGGTTCTCGACCGCCCCGGCGGGCGTGGTGCTCGGTACGCCAGAACAGATCGCGGTACGAGCCGACGACATCGAGAGGGTCGTGTCCTCGAAGTCGATGCCGCTCGGCAACGTCACCGGCATGACGGACGAGGAACGAGACCTCGTGGTCGCCTGGGTTGCGCAGGGGGCCACCACCAACCCCAAACCCCTGCGATTCCCGTAGGAGCTATGCGCACCCGCGCGGTAGCGCGGGTAAGCGTCGCGCGCCGGGCAAACCTCGCCCGCGTCTGCCGCCCGCGTCGCGGGCGACGCATCCGCGCGAGCGTGTGCGTCGCCCCTACACGAAGTCGAGCTGTACGGGATTCGGGAAGGCGCCTATTGCCTCGCCGCGACGAAGTAGCTCTGCAACCGCCGACCGGCCCTCGTCGCCGTAGTCCTCGGTCAGCTCGTTGACGTACATCTCGATGAACCGGTCTGCGACCGCCTCGTCGATGCCGCGGCCGAACTGGAGCGCGTACTCGAGCGCAGCGTCACGATTCTCGAGCCCACACCTGATTCCCTCGGCAAGCACCTCGGAGAGATCGCCAAGGCGCTCGATGTCGCGTCGTGCGACGTTGACGCCGAGTGGAAGGGGGAGACCGGTCTCGAGCAACCACCACTCGCCGAGGTCGAGCACCTTGTGCAGGCCGATATCGGCAAACGTGAGCTGGCCCTCGTGGATCAACAGCCCATAGTCGGCGCGGCCCGAGGCGACCTCGTCCGGGATCTGCTCGAAAGGCAACTCGCGAAACGCGCAGTCGCCGATCGCGAGCCGGAGCGTCAGGAACGCCGTGGTCATCGCACCCGGGACGACGACTTCCTTGCCCCGGAGATCGTCGATCGACGCCGGCTCGCGGGCAACGACGATCGGGCCGTATCCGGTGCCGATGCTGGCCCCGTGGGGCAGCAGCGCGTAGTCCTGCTGCACGAACGGGTACGCGGCGAGCGAGATGGCCGTGACCTCGAGCCGGGCCGCGCGGGCCCACTGGTTCAGGGTCTGGATGTCGGCGAGCACCTGCTCGAAGGCGAAGCCGCGGCGGTCGACGAGATCGGTCGTGAGCGCCCAGAACATGAAGGCGTCGTCAGGATCAGGGCTGTGGCCGACTCGAATCTCCATCGAAAACCGACGGTAGCACCCTGATGCCGGGCGGACGGGAGTGAACCGCAGCTGCCGCGCGTAGTAGAGTGGCGACATGGCATTCAAAGATCTGTTCTCGTTCCTCGGCCAGAGCTCGTCGAAAGAGGATCGCGTCGCGCAGTACGTCGTCCGTGAGCACGACCGCGGCCGCACGCTGAACGAGATCCTCGAGGACAAGTACGTCGT
>JAYTJO010000090.1:0-1781 GCA_043730975.1 Thermoleophilia bacterium
CAAGGAATCGACGATGCCCTCTATGTCCAGGTCGGTGTCGGCATCGGCGGCGGCATCCTGATCGGCGGCGACGTTTACCGGGGGGCCGGCGGCGCAGCAGGCGAGATCGGCTATCTCCCGATCTTCGACGATGGCGGCGACGGACGCGACGGACTCGGGCCGTTCGAGCATGCTGCCGGCGGCACAGCCTTCGCCCGCCTCGGCCGTCGCGCCGCTGCTGCTGGCGAGAGCCCGAGGCTTCTCGAGCTCGCCGGCGGCGACCTCGACGCGATCGATGCCGAGGTGGTCTTCGCCGCGGCCGACCGGGGTGACGCCGCGGCACAGCGGATTCTGGACGAGTTGCTCCGCCGGCTGGCTCACGGCATCGCCTCGGCGGTCACCATCCTGAATCCGTCCACCGTGATCGTCGGCGGTGGTGTTTCACGCGCCGGCGGGAGATTGCTCGAGCCTCTGCAGCGCCTCATTACCGACCTCGTACCCGTCCCCCCGCGGGTCGTGCTCTCGTCCCTGGGGGACGAATCGGTTGCGCTCGGGGCGACCAGACTCGCGCTCCAGGCTGTCGAGGAACGCCTCTTCGGCCTCGCTGTCTCGGAGGCCGTGTGAGAGTCCTCGCAGTGGGCGCCCACCCGGACGACCTCGAGATCCTGTGCGGCGGCACGCTCGCTCGCTACGTGCAGGAGGGCCACGAGGTCGTGATGTGCCATGCGACGCGCGGCAACCGCGGCAGCTTCGTTCACACGTCGGAGGAGATCGCCCGCATCCGCGGCGAGGAGGCACGGAGGGCGGCCGAGATCTGCGGCGCCGAGTACACAACGCTCGACTTCAGCGACGCCGAGATCAACGCGGCAGACCGCGATCAGCAACATGCCGTCATCGACCTCATTCGTGAGGCGCGACCCGACCTGATCATCACGCACTCACAGGGCGACTACATGGGCGACCACAACGAGATCTCGCGACTCGTCTTCGACTGCAGCTTCTACGCGGCGCTTCCCCTCTACGAGACCAGGAGGCCGTACCACTCCGAGATCACGCCCATCTATTTCATGGAGACGATCATGGGGCATGGCTTCCAACCGTCGGAGTTCGTCGACATCTCCACGACCGTCGACACGAAGGTCGCGATGCTCGAAGCGCACGAGAGCCAACTCACGTGGCTAAGGGATCACAACGACGTCGACATCGTGGAGCAGATGAAGACGGCAAGTCGCTTCCGCGGCCAGCAGTGCGGCGTGACGTACGCCGAGGGCTTCGTTCCCTGCCTGACACACCTCAGAGGTACGACGCGGCGCCTGCTGCCGTGAAAGGAGTATCGATGGCCATCGAGACCGAATTCACCTACGACCTGGCGCGGTTCATCAGCTTCCGCGACCTTCCAGCCTGCGAGCGCGTCCGCCGAATCCCCCGAAGCGAGCTGACGGCGCACCCGAACTCCGACTTCCGGATCCGGATCGTCGACGAGCCAACCGAGTTCTACCGGGCATTCGCCGACGACATCGTGAGCCGGATACGCCACGCCCGCGACGATGCGCGGCAGTTCGTCGCCATCATGCCCGTCGGGCCGATGCCCCAGTACGCACTCGCCGCGCAGCTGATCAACGAGGAGCGGCTATCGCTAGCCCACGTGCACACGTTCAACATGGATGAGTACGCGAGCGAGGACGGCGTCACCGCACCCGCGTCGTGGCCGGGCTCGTTTCAGCGTGCGATGCTCGAACGCTTCTTCGCCCTTGTCGACCCCGAGTTGCGCCCACCCGAGAGCCAGATCCACTTCCCGACCA
>JAYTJO010000091.1:0-5317 GCA_043730975.1 Thermoleophilia bacterium
ATTGCGAGACCTGACCCCCGTCACACGCCTGGATGCGTGATTGCAAGACCTGACCCCACTCCTCACCGGGATGCGGCGGCACGAAGGTTGGCGAAGAGATCAGCCATCTCGAGCCCGGTGCGAACCGCCTCGGCGCCCTTCGCGGTGCGACTCTCGGCCTGATCGGCCCGGTCGAGCGTGAGGAGTCCGAACGCGACGGGCACGCCCGTCTCGATCGCGGCCAGCTGCAGCCCACTCGCCGCCTCGCTCGAGACGTAATCGAAATGCGGCGTGTCACCGCGAATGACGCAACCGAGTGCCACGATGCAGCTGAACCGGCGCGTCTTCGCGAGTGCCATCGCCGCGAGGGGCAACTCGAAGGCTCCTGGCACCGGCAGCACCGTGACCGAATCGCGTGTGACCCCGAGTGCGTCGAGCTCCGAGAGTGCCGACTCGAGCAACGCGGTCGTGACGTCACCGTTGAACCGTGCGACGACGATGCCGACGCGCCGGTTCTCACCCTTCGCCTCGCCCTCGAGGACAGCGTAGCCCGGGGGTACCGTCAGCTCGCCCGGCGCATGCTCCGTCGAGCCGGACACGTGATCTGCGAGCGGTACCGGAGCGCTCTCGCCATCATTCGAGGACGCCGGGGGCACCTCGTCGATCGCGGGCTTGTCGGCTGCCGAGGCCTCCTCGTCTGGAGCGGCCCGGGCGTCGGCTGCGGGCTCGCCGACGGTTGCAGGCTCGCCGACGGCAGGCTCGTCTTCGACGTCGAGCGGATCGGCGGCGGGCCAGCCGTCGAGAACGTTCTCGCTCGACGCGTCGAGGTCCGCCCCGTCCTCGTAGCCGTCGTCGTCGCGAGGCTCAGCGGCGGCCTGGGTCTCGCCTGCGAGGAGATCCTCTGGCTCATCGTCCCAGCGGGGGGTCTGGTAGCGATCACTCATTGCAGCACCAGCCTAACCATCGCTCAGGAAGTTTCCGGATCGAACCGCACTCGTTGGTGGTGCTCTGGGCCGCCGATCGTGTGCCCCATCTTGTCGCGCTTGGAGTCGAGGTAGTCGCGGTTCTCGGGGTTGGGCTCGATCTCGATCGGCTCCTGCGAGACGACGGACAGCCCGAAGCCGGAGATGCCGCTGATCTTCTTCGGATTGTTTGTGAGCACCCTGATCGTCGTGAGACCGAGATCCGACAGGATCTGGGAGCCGATCCCGTACTCGCGCGCATCGGCTGCGAAGCCGAGCTGCAGGTTGGCCTCGACCGTGTCGAGGCCCGTCTCCTGGAGCTCGTAGGCCCGAAGCTTGTTCAGCAGTCCGATTCCCCGCCCTTCCTGGGCGAGATAGAGCAGGACGCCTGTGCCCTCTTCCTCGATCCGCCGGAGCGCACGATCGAGCTGCTCGCCGCAATCACAGCGTTGGGAGTGGAAGACGTCGCCCGTGAGGCACTCCGAGTGAACCCGCACGAGCACGTCTTCGGCTCCGTCGACGTCTCCCTTGACGAGCGCCACGTGGTGCTTGCCGGTCAGCACTTCCTCGTAGGCCACAGCCTGGAAAATGCCGTGCCCCGTCGGCAGCCTCACCGAAACGACGCGCTCGACGAGCTTCTCGTGCTGGCGTCGGTACTCGATCAGATCGGCGACGGTGACCATCTTCAGGCCGTGTTGCTCGCAGTAGCCGATCAGGTCGGAGACGCGTGCCATCGTGCCGTCCTCGTTCATGATCTCGCAGACCACCCCAGCGGAGAAGAGGCCCGCAAGGCGCGCGAGGTCGACAGCGGCCTCGGTCTGCCCGGAGCGCTGCAGAACGCCGCCCGTCCGCGCCCGGAGCGGGAAGACGTGACCTGGCTGCACGAGATCGTACGCCGTCGACGTCGGATCGATCGCGACCTGGATCGTGTGCGCGCGATCGTGCGCGGAGATCCCGGTCGAGACACCCTCACGCGCCTCGATCGAGACCGTGAAGGCGGTACCGAACGGCGTCTCGTTCTGATCGGTCATCTGCCGCAAGCCGAGCTCCTCGCACCGCTCGGGTGTGAGACACAGGCAGATCAGCCCACGGCCGTGCGTCGCCATGAAGTTGACGGCCTCGGGAGTGACGAACTGGGCCGCGATCGTGAGATCGCCCTCGTTCTCGCGATCCTCATCGTCGACGACGACGACGAAGCGTCCAGCGCGGATCTCCTCGATCGCCTCCTCGACGGTGGCGAAGACGGTGTTGGGCGCCTCGGTGCTCACCGACGCATCGTACCCCGACGCAAGGGTCCACCCGCGGTTCCTAGCCTCATGCGCGCTGCGACAGCAGGCGCTCGACGTACTTCGCGAGCACGTCGACCTCGAGGTTGACGTGCTGTCCCGGTACGAGCCGAGAGAGTGTCGTCTCGGCGATCGTATGGGGGATCAACGCGAGGCCAAACGCGTCGTCGTGGAGTTCGGCGACCGTCAGCGAGACACCCTCGACGGTGATCGAGCCTTTTTCGACGCAGTAACGAAGCGTGTCGTCCGAAGCCTCGATGATGACCCTGAGGCCCACTCCCTCAGCCTCGATCGACTGCACCCTGCCGATTCCGTCGACGTGGCCCTGCACGATGTGACCGCCCATCGAATCGCCGGCGCACAGGGCGGGCTCGAGGTTGACGACCGACCCACGCCCTAGCTCACCGAGCGTCGATCGCGAGAGGGTCTCGGGAACGGCGTGGAAGCTCAGGCGCGGCCCCTCGACGCTCTCCGCGGTGAGGCAGACACCGTTGATCGCAACCGAGCCACCGACGTCGACGAGCGGAGCCGTGACGGGAGCCTCGATCTCGAGCCGGATCCCCTCGTCACCGCCGGTGACGTCGGCGACGGAGCCCACCTCCCGAACGATTCCCGTGAACATGGTGAGAAGGCTACTTCACGGCGCGTGCAGATACGCCTCGAGGAGCACGTCCTCACCGACCGTTCGGGCCGAGAGATGAGAGAGCGTCCTCGACGCGGTGAGGTCGTTGAGAAAGCGAGGGCCGTCCCCGGAAAGAATCGGGGCGACGAACACGATCACCCGGTCGACGAGGTCTGCCTCGACGAATGCCGTCGCGAGCGTCGGCCCGCCCTCGAGGAGGAGCGACTGCACGCCCTCGGCGGCGAGGGTAGCGAGCTCGTCGGCGAGGAGACCCGAGCGGAGCTCGAGCTCGGAGTCGGCCGGGAGCGGCCCGCGGCCGAAGGCGAGGCGGCGTGGTTGCCGCATGAACGGAATATCCCGCGCGTCGAGGCGTGGCGCGTCGGCGCGCACCGTTCCCATGCCAACGGCCACCGCGTCCGAAGCGGCTCGCAGCTCGTGGACGTGTCGCCGGGAGTCCTCTCCGGTCACCCAGCGTCTTCCCGGCACCGTCACCCTCCCGTCGAGCGTCGTCGCCACCTTGTAGGTGACGAACGGTCGCGCGAGAGCCTTCCAGGTGCGCCAGGCCTCGTTCTGTCGCCTCGCCTCGAAGCGGTCGTCGAGCTCGACCTCGACCCCCGCTCCGCGGAGCAACGCGAGCCCTCCCGCTGCCTCCGGATTCGGGTCGAGGCACCCGGCGATGACCCGTGCGATTCCGGCCTCGACGATTGCGTCGACACACGGAGGCGTTTTTCCGTGATGCCCGCACGGCTCCATGCTCACGTACAGCGTCGCGCCGCGGGCCCGGTCGCCGGCAGCAGCAAGCGCCACGATCTCGCCGTGGCGACCGCCGTACGCTTCGGTGGCACCTTCTCCCACGACCTCACCGTCCGCGACGACAGCGGCACCGACGGTCGGGTTCGGATAGGCGATTCCCGCGACGCCTGCCGCGAGCTCGAGCGCGCGATCGAGGCTCATGCCCCTGCCGCTGAGATGCGGCGGAAGGCGGCCGCGGGATCGGGATCAGCAAAGACGGCGTTTCCGGCGACGAACACCGTTGCGCCGCCGGCCCGGATAGCTGCGACATTGTCCTCACCGACACCTCCGTCGACCTGGATCGGGATCTCGACGAGCTCCGCCAGCTCCGCGATCCTGGCGTAGGACTCCGGCAGGAAGGGCTGTCCCGAGTAGCCGGGGACGATGCTCATACAAAGGATCAGCTCGGCGTCCGCCGCTCGGGCGAATGAAACCGCGTCGGCGACATCGGTGGCCGGGTTGAACGCGACGCCGACGGCGAGCCCGAGTGCGCGCGCCTCCGCGCCTACACCTCGCGGGTCATCTGTCGCCTCGACGTGGAAGGTCACCGAATCGGCGCCCGACGATGCAAACTCGGGGAAGTGATGGGCGGGATCGGCGACCATCAGATGACAGTCGACCACGCCGTCTGCGTTATGAATCAGCGGCGCTATCGACCGGAGCACGACAGGACCGATCGTCACCGGCGGGATGAAATGGCCATCGCCCACGTCGAAGTGGAAGATCCGGCAGCCGGCAGCAAGCAGCGTCTCTATCTGCTCGCCGAGGCGCGTGAAATCGGCGGCATACAGCGACGGCGCAACCTCGCTCGTTTCTCCCACCCACGCGTCCCAACCCATCCCACGATCCTAGCGTCGCTCGGCTTGGGGTCAGGTCTTCCACGTTCCATACCGCTCACGTTAGGGGGCAACCACGAGCGTGGATCGACGTGGAACGTGGAAGACCAGACCCCGCTTTCACACCCGGAGGCGAGCGATGAAGAATCCGCTCGTCCTGTGAACGTGCGGGAGCGTCTGGAGGAACTCGGGCCTCGTCGGATGGCGGAACTGCGGCCACTCCTCGGCGAGCGACGGATCGATCGCGAGACCCGCCGCGTCGACGACGGCCTCTGACTCGTCGCGATTCAGGGTGCAGACGGAGTACACGAGCGTGCCCCCCGGTCGCACCCGCGCCGCAGCAGCGCGGAGCAGCTCGAGCTGCAGTTCGGGCAGCGGCTGCGAGCGCCAGCGAAGATCAGGACGCGCCGCAAGCACGCCGAGACCCGAGCACGGAGCATCCACGAGCGCACGGTCGAAACCGGTCAGATCCGACGGAAGATCGCGGCCGTCGGCGCAGACGACACGGACGTTCGACGCGCCAAGGCGGCGAATGTTCTCCTCGAGCTCGCGAGCGCGCGATGGGCTCGACTCAACCGCGACGACCTCACCTGCGAGCATCGTCGTCTTGCCGCCGGGAGCTGCGCACAGGTCGAGCACGCGCTCCCCCTCGAGCGAGCCAACACAGAGCCCGGCAAGCTGGGAGCCGACGCTCTGTGGCCAAACCCGGCCCTCCTCGAACATCCGGTCGTCCATGTGATCGACGTGCCACGCTCCCGGTACGTCAGCGTCGGCCCGTCCTTCGATCTCACCCCGGACGAGGCGGACGACTGCCGGTGGCGCCTCGTTCTGGGCCTGCAT
>JAYTJO010000092.1:0-2952 GCA_043730975.1 Thermoleophilia bacterium
GTCGGCAAGGCGCTAAACGCATTGGCCGCCCTCTACCGCACCTACCGCCCGCTCGACTTCGGTCACGTGATCGGGCAGGAGGCGGTCGTACGCACCCTGCGCAACGCAATCGAGCACGGCCAGGTGCGCCAGGCCTACCTCTTCGCCGGGCCCCGCGGAACCGGTAAGACGTCGATGGCCCGGATTTTTGCGAAAGCACTGAACGCAGGAGGCGGCGCCAATGCCGACTTCGATGCGAGCGATCCGGTCGCAGTCGCGATAGCGAACGGCACGTCACTCGATGTCGTCGAGATGGACGGTGCCTCAAATCGTGGCATAGATGATGCTCGCGAGATACGGGACCGAGCGGTCTTGCAGCCGGTCGAGGGCCACTACAAGGTCTACATCATCGACGAGGCCCACCAGCTGACGCCACAGGCCTGGCAGGCGCTACTCAAGCTCATCGAAGAGCCTCCGCCCCACCTGGTCTTCGTGTTTTGCACCACCGAACTGGAGAGCATTCTGCCCACGATCCGCTCGCGCTGCCAGACGTTCGTCTTCCAGCGGCCGCGGCTACAGGAGATCGTTGCGGTGATGCGCCGCGTCTGCGAAGGCGAGAAGATCGAAGCGACCGACGCCGCACTTGCGCTCATCGCACGCGGCGCGCACGGCTCCTTCCGCGATGCCGTCTCGACGCTCGATCAGCTCGCAGCCGCCACCGGCAGCGCGGTCTCGGTGCAGGATGTGCTCCAGCTCGTTGGCGGTGTCGAGGAGGGCTCCCTCTTCCGAATGTGCGACACGATCATCGACCGCGATACCGCCGGTGCCCTCATGCAGGTCGAGGAGCTTGCCGAGCAAGGCCAGGATATCGGCCGTCTCGTCGTCGACCTGATCGACCACCTCCGGCAGCTCCTGCTCGTGCAGCACGTCGGCCACGTCCCGGAATCGCTCCCCGTCACCGAGGACACGCGCGAGCGTCTCCGCGAGCAGGCGAACCAGCTACCCGAGCCGGCCGTACTGAGGCTGATCGACCTCCTCGCTCTGGCCGTTGACGACATGCGCCAGGGCGGTGACCCGCGCCTGCCGCTCGAGCTTGCTCTCGTCAAGGTGACACGCCCGCAGGCAGACATGTCGCGGGAATCGCTCGCGCATCGGCTGGAGCTGCTCGAATCGCGACCGGCGGGCATCGGCGTAACGCCGGCCGTCGCGACGATCCGTCCTCCGGCGCCAGAGCCGTCATATTCACCAGCACCCGTCGTAGCGGCGACGCCGTCGACCGACCCACCGGTCGCGGCACCCGCGACGACGACGGACATCGATGCGCCTGCTCCTCCGGCCCTGCCGCCCCTCGAGCTCGACCAGCTCCGTGATGCCTGGCAGCGCGACGTCATCGACGCCGTCCGGGAGCGCTCGATCCCCATCTCGACGCTGCTCGTCGAAGCGCGGCCGGTCGAGATCAATGGCGACACGCTGACGATCGAGTTCGCGCCCGCGGCCGGGTTTCATCGATCGCAGATAGAGGAACCGAAGAACCTGGCGATGCTCGCCGATGCGCTCTACGCGGTCACCGGTCGACATCTGAAAATCCAGACGATCATCGGCGCGGCCCCCGAGCCGACGGAACAGGAAGACCCGCGGGAGCTCTCCGAGGAAGACGTGATCTCCTTGCTCAAGGACACCTTCGACGCTGAAGAAGTGGAGGAACACTGATGGCGAAGTTCGACATGAACGCAATGCTGAAACAGGCCCAGCAGATGCAGACCCAGATGATGGAGGCGCAGGAGCAGGCGAAGCTGGAGATCGTCGAGGCCTCCGCCGGCGGCGGCATGGTCACCGTGAAGGCGAACGGCGGCGGCGAGATCGTCGAGATCGTGATCGATCCGAAAGCGATCGACCCGGACGATCCCGAGATGCTCGCCGACATCGTGATGGCTGCGGCAAACGAGGCGTTGCGCTCCGCGAGTGAACTGGTCGAGTCGAAGATTCGCGGTCAGATGCCCGATCTGGGCGCGCTCGGATTGCCCGGGATGTAGCGGCGGCACCTGTCCCGCCCTCAGGCGGTCAGGAACCTCGGCCGGCGCCGCAGCTGCATCGCCACGATCGCTGCGACGACGAGGGCGGCGCCAGCGAGCTGCGGCGTCGACATGTGCTGCTTGAGCACAACGGCCGCCAGCACGATCGTGACCGGTACCTCGACCGTCACGAGGAGGGACGCCGTCGATGGGCCGACGAGCCGCACGCCCTTGAGAAACGAGGTCACCGCGAACACCGAGCCGACGAGCGCCGCGCCGACAAGGCAGGCGAGCCCTGCCGGGCCGCCGACCGTCCCGAGGGAGCCGAGGACGCCACCGGCGACGAAGAACGTTGACGCCGCCCCGAGGGTCAGATAGGCCGCAAGCGCCATCGGATCCGCGTCACGCAGGAGTCGATCGGAGAGAAGGATGTACACCGCGTACGCCGCAGCGGAGCCGAGCGCCATGCCAACCCCGACGAGGTCGGGGTTCGTAGCCGTGCCACCGACGAGGGCGACACCGCCGAAGATGCCAACCAGGGCGACGAGACGACGACGCGTGAGGCGCTCACGGCCGATCATCGCCGCCACGCCGACGACGAGGACGAGATGGGCGTAGTGCACGAGCGACGCGAAAGGCGCAGAGGTGCGCTCGAGTGAGCCGAAGAAGAGCGCCGAGTCGAGCGCGTAGACGATCGCACCGAGCGCGAACGCCGCAAGCGCAGCACGCAGGGGGATCCGCACCAACTTCCGACCGGCGAGCCCGACGAGCAGGAGCGCGGCTGCCAGGTAGCGCCAGGCGAGAACGCCCGTGACCGCCGCGCCGTGGTCGTAGGCGATCTGGATCAGGATCGGAGAGACGGAGAACGCCACCCCCGCGACGAGGCAGAAGAGGGTTCCGCGGAAGTGGGGAGCGTGCAGCCGGGCCATGACGTCCAATGTACGGATGGTTGAACAAAAAG
>JAYTJO010000093.1:0-3164 GCA_043730975.1 Thermoleophilia bacterium
GTCGAGACCGCGCTCGAGCAGGTGGGCGCGAAGCTGCTCGAAGGGCACGTCAATCACTGCGTTCACGACGCGATCGCCTCCGGCGACGTGGAGGCGGCAGACGCGAAGACCGCGGAGCTCCTCGACGCGGTGCAGCGGTTCGTGAAGACGCGCTGACCTCCACTCGGACGTCACGATGATCTCGACCCGCAGACCTGCGTTCAGGTGTGCATCACCGCGGCGGACTGCATGACTGGCAGACGCTCGGCCTTCCGGTCGAGCCGGGCTGATTCTTGACCCAATCTTGACCCAGGCCCCCCGGAGTCTTGACCGGGCTGCCGTACGGTCGTGTGACTGGCAGACATGAGTCCTCGGGTGTCGAGGGTCGCATCCCGCGGTCCGCCGGCTCGGGGCGAACGAGAAGGGAAGCCCAATCCATGAACTCCACAACGAGCCCATCGAACGGCAGAGCACGCGTCGCCATTGCGGTTCTGGCTGCGGCCGCTGTCACCGCCGCGTCGTCGGCTGTCGCTCAGGCTGCTGAGACGAACGAGTCCTTCGGCCAACACGTCGCCAAGTGCGCCCAGATGAGCCTCGGGAAGCGCGCGAGCCCGCCCGCGGTCTCCTGCTCGCACGCAGGGCAAGGGCACGACTTTGCTACGTTCGGCGAGATGGTGCGGTACATGCGTGAGCACCACGGCGGTCATTGATTCGGCCGGAACCGGGCAACGGCGCGAGCGGAAGGGCGGTCCCCGAGTTCCCGCGGAGGGACGTCCGCCGCCCGTGGGGAGTGTCGCGCAGAGT
This sequence comes from Thermoleophilia bacterium, assembly GCA_043730975.1. GTDB lineage: Bacteria > Actinomycetota > Thermoleophilia > Gaiellales > Gaiellaceae > Gaiella. The sequence continues at coordinate 784 of JAYTJO010000093.1, forward strand.
CTTGACCGAATCTTGATCGGGCTCCTGCCTGATCCTTGATCCGGGGGGCCTACAGTGCGGAGCATCAATCAGAAAGAGGAGGCTCGCGATGATGGACGGCTCGTACGGTGGCATGGGTGGAGGCTGGTGGATTCTGATGGTGGTGTTCTGGGTCGGCCTGATCGCAGCGATCGTCTGGGCTGGAGCGCAGCTCTTCGCCCGGCCGGGCACGGGCGACAACTCCGTCGGAGCGGCCGAGCGGCCGGGAGAGATCCTCGATCGGCGCCTGGCGAGCGGGGAGATCGACGCTGAGACCTACGACACGTTGCGCGAGAAGCTTCGCGCGGCGCGCTGAGCGGGGAGTCGGTTTCATGGCAGCCAAGCGCACCGCCGCTCTCGTGCTCGTCGCGGCTCTCGTCGTACTCGGCGCTTCGGTCACATGGGCGTTCGCCCAGGGCGGCGACACGACTTGGGGTATGTCGCGCTTCGGCCCGGGGATGATGGGCTACGCCTCGAGCGGGAGCGGTACGCCGGTCAGGAGCCTCCCTACCGCGAAGCGCCAGGCACAGCGCTTCGCCGATCGCCTCGACCTGCGCGTCGGCGAGGTTATGCAGTTCGAGAACAACTACTACGCCGAGCTCATCGAGCCTGGCGGGGCCAGGGCGACGGAGGTACTCGTCAACCCGGCGACAGGCGCCGTTTGGCTCGAGTACGGGCCGGCGATGATGTGGAACACACGCTACGGCATGATGGGCGGAGGCTCTGGCGTCGGCGGCATGATGGGCGGAGGCTCTGGCGCCGGCGGCATGATGAGCGGAGGCCCTGGATCCGGAGGAATGATGGGCGGGGAGTACGGTGGCGACCCGACCTGGGCGCCGTCGCCCGAGACTACGAGTCCGAGCGTCTCGGCGCAGGAGGCAAAGGCGATCGCCGCTTCCTGGCTCGCGCGCGAGGGAAGCGAGCTTCGTGCCGGCACGGCCGACGCGTTCCCGGGCTACTACACGCTGCACGTCCTCGAGGGCGACCAGGTTGCGGGGATGCTGTCGGTGAACGCCTACACCGGAGCCGTCTGGTACCACCGGTGGCACGGGCGGTTTCTCTCGATGACCGAATGACGCGGGGTGGCATTCTCTCGTTGTGACTAACCGCAACTCGCTCGCCCACCCGCTCGTCCTCGTCGTCGACGACGAGGCACCGCTCGTCCGCCTCGTGACCTCGTACCTCGAGCGCGAGGGCTTTGCCGTCGCGACTGCGGCCGACGGCGCCCGCGCGGTGGAGCTCGCCCGCGAGCTCGACCCCGAAGTGATCGTGCTCGACCTGATGCTGCCGGGGATCGACGGGATCGAGGCCTGCCGGCAGATCCGGACCTTCAGCGACGCCTATGTCGTCATGCTGACGGCACGGGCCGAGGAACTGGACAAGCTGATCGGACTCTCGATCGGCGCCGACGACTACGTCACGAAGCCCTTCTCGCCCCGCGAGCTCGTCGCCCGCATCCGGGCGATGCGACGGCGACCCAGGGAGTCCTTGCCGGGCGCCGGTACGAAGCGTCGGTTCGGCGATCTCACGATCGATCGCGCCGCGCGCGAGGTGCGGAAGCACGGCGCGCCGGTGCAGCTGACGCGACTCGAGTTCGAGCTCATCAACGCGCTCTCGGAGAGCCCGCACCTCGTCCTCACGCGCAGGCAGCTCCTCGAGCGCGTGTGGGGGCCAGGCTGGTTCGGGGACGAGCATGTCGTCGACGTCCACATCGCGAACCTCCGCCGCAAGCTCGGTGAAGACGGCACCGCCACAGGTTCCATCCAGACCGTGCGGGGCGTCGGCTACCGCATGGGCCTAGGGAAGTGATGCGAAGATTTTTCCGCCGGAGCCTCGCTTCCAGGCTGCTGCTCGCGCAGTTGCTCGTGATCGTCGCTGGCAGCGCCACGCTCGCGCTCGTCGCGCTCGCGATTGCCCCCGGCATCTTCCACGACCATATTCGGAGCTCGGGAGAATTCATCCCGGACGACGTTGCCCGCCACGTGGACCGGGCGTTCAACGCCGCCGTCCTGATCGCGCTCGCGGTAGCAATCGGAGCTGCCGTTCTCACAGCGTTGGCCGTCAGCACCTTCATCTCGCTCCGGATCGTCAGGCCGATTCGCGCGCTCGCCGACGCGGCAGAGCGGATCGCACAGGGGGCGTATACGGCGCGAGTGCCGGTAACGGGCTCCGACGAGATCGCCGTCCTCGGCCGCTCTTTCAACGAGATGGCGATCGCTCTCGAGTCGGCCGAGCAGAAGCGCCGCGAGCTCCTGAGCGACGTTGCGCACGAACTGCGCACGCCGCTCGCGACGATCGACGCCTATCTCGAAGGACTCGCCGACGGTGTCGTCGAGCCCGGCCCCGACACCTGGACGCTCCTC
>JAYTJO010000094.1:0-3627 GCA_043730975.1 Thermoleophilia bacterium
GTCAGGATTCATCTTCACATCGTTCTAACAGATTGCTTGCGTAGGGATTGCACAGGACACACGTAACGCATAACCCCACAGCGTTGGATACGGGAGTCAACATCAACCAAGGAGATCGGTCATGAGGAAGGTCAAGGTCACAGCACTTGCCGGTTCGCTCGCGAGTCTCGCGCTGTTCGCGTCCGTGGCGGGGGCTGCGCTGATCAAGGGCACGCCGAACAACGATGTGCTCAGCGGTACTCCGAACGCCGACGTGATCCGGGCGCTCGCCGGCAACGACACGATCACGGCAGGGGACGGCCCCGACCGTGTGCGCGCCGGCAAGGGAGACGACGGCGCGACGGGCGACGCAGGGAACGACATCGTGCTCGGCGGCCACGGCAACGACCGACTCGCCGGAGGCACGGGGAACGACCGCGTCCACGGTGGCTCCGGTGACGACACGGTCTCCGGGAGCGAGGACAACGACCGCGTCGGCGGGGGCAGGGGCAACGACACGGTCAACGGCGACGGCGGCAACGACAACCTGTTCGGCGGCTTCGGTGCCGACACCGTCAACGGCAGCGACGGCAACGACCGGCTGCACGCCCTGGCACCCGACGGGAACCCCGACGTTCTCAACTGTGGCCCCGGCCAGGACGTGGCGTTCATCCGAGCCTCCGAGAAGGCGACGACGACGACCGACGGCCAGTGCGAGCGGATCAAGTTCGTTCGAACGGTCAGCGAGGATCAGCGAAACGGCGAGAACGCCGACATGGACGCCGAGGCCGAATAGGGCACGGCGCAACCCAGTGAAGAGCGCAATCCCATTGGGTTGTGTTCACCACTTCGTTACCATCAGGTAACACCTTGACGGCCCCCGGGTAACCGGGGGCCGTCCATCATCTCCACATGGCTAAGAGCCCCTTTCAGAATGAAGCCTTGTGCCGCCGGAACGCGATGGGCACGCACGCTGCTTCGTCCTCGGTCGATCAGGTAGTGCTACTACCTGAACTCCCTGCGTCCTCGCATCGCACGCACCCATCGCGCCCCGACGACGAAGCGTCATCCTGAAATGGGCTCGACTGTCTTGATCATCGAGGACGACGACGTCATCGCCCAGGGGATGGCGCGTCACCTGCAGGCGGCGGGCTTCGACGCGGTCGGGGTCGCGAACGGCGAGACGGGCCTTGCACGACTTCGCTTCGAACGCCCTGATGTCTGCGTGCTCGACCTCATGCTCCCCGGCCTCGACGGCTGGAAGGTGATCGAGCAGGCGCGCAGCGAGGGCATCGGCACGCCGATCGTCGTGGTGTCGGCCCGAGGCACGGAGCACGACCGGGTGCACGCGCTCGAGATCGGCGCCGACGACTACCTCGTGAAGCCGTTCTCGATGAAGGAGCTGGTCGCCCGGGTCGGCGCTGCTGCTCGTCGCGGGACGCGCGCCCAGGATCCGCGCCGCGGCGACGAGATCGTGATCGCCGAGCTTCGGCTCGACACAAAGAACGTCCAGGCATACGTCGACGGCGAGAGCGCCAACCTGACGCCGACCGAGTTCCGGTTGCTCTATGCCCTCGCGCTCGAGATGGGCCGCGTCCTCACGCGAGACGAGCTGCTCCAGCGCGTCTGGGGCAGGCGCGCATCCCACCGCGACAGGACCGTCGACGTCTTCGTGCGCAAGCTCCGCGAGAAGATCGATCACAGGTCGTCAACTCATACCTTCCTGCAGACGCGCTACGGCGTCGGCTACAAGCTCGAGGCCGAGCCCAAGCCGGCCACGACCCCTGTCGGCTGAGCCTTCTCCAACGCGCCTCGTTGCGAGTGATCCAGTTTGGGTCGGTCGCAGTATCAGGATCTGTCCATGTTTTTTCCATACCACATTGGGGGATCCTGATGAAGAAGCTCGCCATGCTCACCGCCCTCGGCCTGATGGCCACCGCACTTGCGGCAACCGCCGCGCTTGCTCGACCGACAGAGAATGTCGGACGTGCTGCAACGGCAGCCGCGCCGGCACCCGCAAGGGGAGGAGCTGCAGAAGGCGTCGTCCAGAAGCGTGGCGACCAGACGATCGCGGCGATAGCGGCCGGAAACCCGAACTTCACGACGTTGGTCTCGCTCCTGCAGCTCACGGGCCTCGACGCGGTCGTGAACTCGAACGATGTCACTCTCACGGTGTTTGCACCGACAAATGACGCCTTCACCAATCTCTTTTCGGCCAGCCCAGGACTTCCGGGGATCCTGCTGAGTGATGAGCAGAAGGCTCTCGGTTACCCGTTGCTCACGAACGTCCTCACGTACCACGTGACCAATGGCCGAAGATTCTCGAACAGCGTCTTCAACAAGAACAACAACAAGACGGTCGAGATGCTCAATGGTGGGACGATCACGACCACGCCGTCGCTGACGATCATCGACGCCGCCGGTCAGACGGTCAAGCCGGTGATCGCCAACATCTCCGCAAGCAACGGCGTGATCCACGCTATCGACACCGTCCTCCTACCCTAATCCCAGCCTCACCGCGAAAGGCCGAGCGGCCGGCCCCGATCCTCAACCGAGGCGGGGCTGGCCGTCTCGTATGGCCGGCGGCGGCGAGGCCGCTCGCCCGGGGGCACGTGCGTCGTCCGCGGCTCCCGGGAGGTGGACGGGCAAGGATCCTACGTTCGCACCGTCACAAGGTTGGATGCTGCACCGACGTTCGCGGCCCCATCGATCGCAACGACCGTGTAGGCGAAGACTCCCCGGCCCGGCGCGTCTCTGAAGGTCGTCCCCGTGACCTGCGCCACCTGAGACCCTCCACGGAAGACGCGATAGGCCACTACACCGACGTTGTCGGTTGCGGCACCCCAGCTCAGATTGACCTTGCGGCCCCTGGTAATCGTCGCTGTCAGGGTTCCGGGTGCGCTCGGCGCAATCGCGTCGAGTGCCGGTGTCGTCGCCGAGGATGTTGCACCAACGGAGGCGTTCCCGACGGCATCGAGCGCCGTCACCACGTAGCTGTACCCCGTCGAGGGAGAGAGACCGAAGTCGGTGTACGAGGTGCCTGCGACGGTGCCCAGGGACACGCCGCCGCGCGTGATCGTGTAGCCCGTTACCCCCACGTTGTCCGACGACGCACTCCAGGAGAGACGGATTGAGGTCGAGCTCTGCGCGGTCGCTGCGAGCGCACCCGGCTGCGTCGGTGCCTGCGTGTCCGGTGCGAACTGCACCGACACCGATGCTCCTGCGGGTGAGACCGAGACCACGGTCACCGACACGCCCGACAGGGGATCGGTCAGCGACATGCCCGCGCCGAACGGCGCGTCGGCGAACGTCGGGGTCGCGGGATTTGCGTCGATCAGCTTCGACTGCACGAGCGACGAGAGGTCTGGCGCGATGCGGGCCGACACGCCCGTTACCGCCGGGTCGCTCGCGGAGAAGTTGTCGAAGTTCTCCGTGGGCTGACGGAACTCGAGGTTCAGATACGTCCCATCACCCCGCGCAACCCGGAGCAGGCGCGGAGAGGCCGTCGCAAGCTCTGCCGGGGCGAGGGAGTAGATCCCCGGTGCCGTGATCGTCTGCGCCGGCAGCCATCCCAGCTGGGCTCGATGCCAGTTGTTGTGGTGGCGGGTCGGGGCCGCGCCCATGATCGTGAACGGGTCGCCGTACTCG
>JAYTJO010000095.1:0-6431 GCA_043730975.1 Thermoleophilia bacterium
TGCGCATCTCCGACGGGCGCATGAGCGGCACAGCCTTCGGCACCGTGGTGCTTCACGTTTCACCCGAGGCGGCAGTCGGCGGGCCTCTGAAAATCGTCCGCGATGGGGATCCGATCGTGCTCGACGTCGATGAGGGACGTCTCGACCTCGACATACCGGCGACCGAGATCCGTCGCAGATTGGATGAAGCGCCGTCCCCAAGCCAGCAGGCGTCGAGGGGGTACGAAGCGATGCACGCGACTCACGTGCTGCAGGCGGACGAAGGCTGCGACTTCGACTTCCTTCGTGGCGCGCCCCCCGCCAGGGACAATCTGCCGACTGGCCTGCTGAGCGGTTGGATCGGAGGCTGGTGACGTGGGCGGCGAAGGCCGCGTTCTCGTAGCCGGGATGCGGTTCGAGGCGAACAGCTTCGTTCCTGGCAGTACGACGCTGGCCGATTTCGAGCGGGGTCACGTGCTGCGAGGACTGGCCGTGCTGGCGATTCCGGGAAACGAGATCGCAGGATTCAGGAACGGAGCAGATGATCTCGGGCTCGCATGCGAGCCCTTACTCGACCTCTTCGCCGCGAGCGGGCCGCCCATGGCGTCATCGGAATTCGAACGGATCCAGTGCGAGTTCTCCGACTCATTCAGGCAAGCAGGGGAGGCATCAGGTGTCTACCTGGCCTTGCACGGGGCAGCGATGACCTGGGACGCTGATGATCCCGAAGGCGAGCTGATTGCCGGAGTCCGCCAGATCGTTGGCAAGGAAACGCCGATCGTCGCGAGCTTCGATCTCCATTGTCAGTTCAGCGAACGCCGCGCGAGACTGCTTGATGGCGTTGTCGGGTACCGCACCTGTCCACACACGGATCTGTTCGAGACCGGTGCGCGGGCAGCGGCTCTCCTTGCCGAACTGATCGACAGCAACCGCAAAACAACCGTGTCGCGGCAGCATCTTCCGATGGTCACTCCGGCGCAAACCCATGACACGACCGACGGTCCGTTGCGAGCGGTGATGACCCGGGCTGCTGAGCTGGAAAGCGACCCAACGCTTGCGAGCGTCTCCGTCTTCGCTTCACAGCCGTGGCTAGATGTACCGGGCCTTGGCTGGGAGGTCGTCGTGGTCAGCTATGACGACAGCGATCCGACCGGCGCCGTCGGCAGGAGGGTCGCTCGTGAACTTGGCAGCACAATCTGGGCCGCGCGGACGTCGTTCGCATTCCGTGGGACGCCGATCCCGGAGGCCGTCGACCGAGTGCAACGGAGTACCGGGCAGCCGTGGATACTCGCCGACGGGGCTGACAGCCCGTCCGCGGGCAGTGGCGGCGACGGCAACGAACTCCTTGCCTACCTGCTCGACCACGGCAATCCCATCGGACCAGTCCACCTCAGCGTCACCGATGCCACTGCGGCTCACTCCTGCTACGACGCCGGCGCCGGCACAAACGTCGAGGTCATGGTGGGGGGGTCGCTCGCGCCCACGTTCTACGCGCCGGTCCGGATCGTGGGCCACGTCACCGCCACCCACAGTGGCCCGTACGCGACGGAGTATCCGCCGGGTTCTGTTGATGTCGGCAAGATCGCGGTCGTGGACACGGGTGAGATACGCATCGTGATAACCGAGAAGCCGGCAATGATGCTCGACCGAGCCCTCTATGAGACGGTCGGGCTCGACACACGACACGCGAAGGCCGTGCAGGTCAAATCTGCCGGGGGCTTCCGCGCCTTCTACGAGCAACTCGCAGCGGGCGTGATCGATCTCGACACCACCGGCCCATCGAGTAGCGATCTCGTCTCTCTCCCCTATCGACGCCGACCCACGGAGCTCTGGCCATTCGAAGATGTCACCTGGTCTCCCCATGACGAGCTCTAGGAAACCTGCCGCCGTCGTGACGGGCGGCAGTCGAGGTATCGGGCTCGCGATCGCAGAGGCGCTCGTTGGCGTCGGCTACGCAACCGTCGTGCTCGACAAGCACCGGGATCCCGCGTTCGACGCATCCCCGGCCATGGTGCAGGGTGGAACATTCGTCGAGGTCGATCTCGGGGACACCGACCGCTCGGCGCAGGTTGCGCGCGAAATCGCCGAATCCACGTCGGTGCAGATCTTCGTCGGCAACGCGGCGGTCTATCCACGCGAGCCACTGAGCACGATGGCAATCACACTCCATGAGGAAGTTCAGCGGGTCAACGTGAGTGGGCAGCTTGCCTGCCTGCAGCCGTTTATCCCTGGTATGAAACAGCGTGCGCTCGGCAGAATCGCGTTCGTCTCGAGCATCACTGCATTTACAGGCAACGTGGAGCTGGGCTCGTATGCCGCGTCGAAGGCCGCTCTGATCGGCCTCAGCCACTCACTTGCGCGCGAACTCGGCCCACATGGAATCACCGTGAATTGCGTTGCTCCTGGCGCGATCCCCACAGCAGCCGAGGATCCAGGGCCGGATCCCGCCGCTACGGCTGCTCTGATCCTCGATAGGCAGGTGATCAAGCGGCGCGGGGCGGTAAGCGACATTGCAGAAGCCGTCCTCTTCCTGACGCACGGCCAGAGCGGCTTCGTGAGCGGTCAGACGCTCATCGTCGACGGCGGCTGGGTGATGTCTTGAACCTGGGCCGCGACTTCCAAGTCAGGTCGACCGGCTGCCGCGGCGCATTCATGACGATCCGCGAGCACGACGCGGTACTGCTCGAGAACCGACACCTTCGAGTTCTCGTCAGCCTCAGCCGCGGCGGCGAAATCTTCGAACTGCGCGACAAGCGGACAGACATCGACCTGCTCTGGCACCACCACGCCGCGGTTACTTCGGCACGACCGTTCATCGCCACGTCGAACCGCGCGGAGGGGAGCTTTCTCGACCACTTCGCGGGTGGCTGGCAAGAGATCTTCCCATCGGGAGGACCCGCAACCGAGTTCGCGGGTGCCGAATTTGGACAGCATGGAGAGGTCGCCCTGCTGCCCTGGAGTTGCGAGATCCAGGAAGACGAGCCCGAATCGGTCAGCGTTCACCTGTCGGTGCGGTGTCGGCGCTACCCGTTTCGTCTTGATCGGTGGCTCACGATCAACGACGATAGGGCCGTGCTTCGTGTACAAGCTCGGGCCACGAACCTCTCGCCGATGGACTTGCCCGTGATGTGGGGGCACCACATCACGTTCGGACACCCGTTCGTCTCCGAGTCGCTCAGACTCCTGTTACCGCCGGAGACGCCCACGCAGATACCGGAAACGCTTCCCACCGACTCGTTCACGACTGGCGTCGGGCGCTGGCCGCTCGCCTCGAGCGATCCCGACGTGACGTCCGAGGACATCGGCTCTATCGCTGGAGCCCAGAATCACGTTTTCGTCGGACCCGTCCCCGTCGGACACGCAACCCTTGTCAACACCCAGCTCGATCTGGGCGCAACGGTCACCTGGGACGCTGACGTTCTGCCGCACGTGTGGTGCTGGTCTGTCAACGGAGGTGCGCGCGCCTATCCGCTCTTCGGAGCGGAGACGCTGCTGACGCTCGAGCCGTTTACCTCCCCATTTCTCTCACTTGCCGAAGCGGCGAGTTCCGGCCACGCCCCGTTTGTCTCAGGCAACGCATCGATCGACCACGGCCTTCAACTCGGACTCTCATCCGCCTCTGCCGCGGAGGAAGCCGCCGTGGCGGCCTTCGCGGCGAACGAGCCATCCCGGGTTTGACGGAGGCCTGCGTCGTGCCGACCGTTCGCCCAAGCCAGGCTCTTCCTACTGGCGAACGACCGGCGTAATGGGGATCATCGAAGCCTCGTCACCCCCTCGTCGCGTCCTGGTCACAGGTGCCGGTAGCGGTATCGGGGCTGCGGTCATGGCGCACCAGGTCGCCTCTGGAGACTCCGTCGTCGGCGTTGATGTACAGGGCGGGTGCGAGCTCGTCCGGGCCGACCTTTCGACTCGAGCTGGCAACATCGAGGCAGTGCTAGAGGCGATCGGTCGGCTCGGTGGACTGGATGCGATTGTCGCGTGTGCGGGGCTTCAAAACGTCCAGCCGATCGAACAGTTCGACGAGGATCGCTGGGACGAGCTCCTCGCGGTGATGCTCACCAGCCCGTTCGTGCTCGCCCGGCACGCCTGGCCCGCACTCGCGACCTCTGGTAGGGGCCGGTTCATCGTGCTCGGCTCGGCCCACGGGCTCGTGGCATCCCCTTTCAAGGCCGCGTACGTGGCCGCAAAGCACGGCGTCATGGGACTCGTGAAAACGTTGGCTCTAGAAGGTGCGGAGCACGGAATCGGAGCGGTCGTCGTCAGTCCCGGATACGTCCGCACACCGCTTGTCCAGAAGCAAATCGCTGCACAGGGAGCCGCGCACGGTATCGACGCAGATGCCGTGCTCGAGCAAGTGGTGCTCGCACCACACGCCGTCAAACGCCTCATCGAGCCAGAAGAGGTTGCCGAGGTCGTGTCGTTCGCGCTCGGCCCCGCAGGGCTCACACTCACCGGCACATCTCTCACGATGGGGATGGGGTGGACCGCACGGTGAAGCTCGCCTGCGTGAAAACCTGATCATGCTGCCCCATCGCGTGCCATTCGTAGATGAAGATGGTGTCGATCCGTGGGTCTACGGTCATACCGACGGCGGTTGTCGAGCAGCTGCACGAGCGGATAGCCTCGGGCGAACTTGAGACCCAGTGGGCCGCCGCCACTTAGCTATCAGCTAGCCTCGCCCGCGTGCGCTTCCCGCGTCCGCTGGCCGGCTGGGCGCGCGATGACGCTCCTTCGGACTGTGGCCTCGGGCGCGACGCCGCTACGCGCGCACGGAGGGTTTCTCGAAAGTCAGGCAGCCGCCCCGTTCGCTGAATTCCCGTGTTGACGATCGACGGAGGCCGCACCGCGACGTTCTGACACGCTTAAATCTGATATACACTTTGTATATCAACCGCGCCGCTCATCTCTCCTCCGTTTCTGCGCCCCGACGCTGACGAAACCCCCTCGCTCAGCGAGCGGGCGACGGCCGACATCCGTGAGCTGATCGTCACGCTCGAGCTCGCCCCGGGCTCGCCGGTCACCGAGCGCGAGCTGATGGAGCGGCTCGGCCTTGGCCGCACGCCCGTGCGCGAGGCGTTGCGAACGCTCGCGCAGGAGAAGCTCGTCGAGGTCTACCCCCGCCGCGGCATCGTCGTCTCGCCCGTCGAGGTCGGCGATCTTGCCTCGCTCTCCGAGGCGCGGATCACGCTCGAGAGCTTCGCCGCCCGCCTCGCGGCCGAGCGTGCGAACGCTGATGACCGCGAGTTCGCCCGCGCGTTGCTCGCCGAACTACCCGGCCCGCGCGACGCACACGACGAGCGCGCGCTGATCGATCTCGACCAGCGCATCCACCGTCACATCTACCGCTGCGCCCACAACCCCTTCGTCGAGTCGGCCCTCAACGAGTACTACACGCTCAGCCTGCGCATCTGGTTCCTCGCTCTCGACCGCGTACGTCGGCTCGACGACGCAGTCACCGAGCATCGCGAGCTGCTCGAGGCGATCATCGACGGCGAGGCACCTCGAGCCGAGGACGTCATGCGCCACCACATCGAAGGCTTCGAACGCGCCATCCGAGCAGTTCTCTAGTATTCAAATATGACAACTATCAGAACGAGGAGACCCATCCCATGAGCACCTTTCCCGCGAGCGCCCGAGCCGTTGTCATCGGCTGCGGCATCGTCGGCAACAGCCTCGTCCACCACCTCACCCGACTCGGCTGGACGGACGTCGTCCAGATCGACAAGGGGCCGCTGCCGAACCCCGGCGGCTCCACCGGGCACGCCTCGAACTTCATCTTCCCGGTCGACCACTCGAAGGAGATGACGCAGCTGACGCTCGAGTCGCAGCGCCAGTACATCGAGATGGGCGTCAACACCGAGTGCGGCGGCATCGAGGTCGCGCGCACCGAGGAGCGGATGGAAGAGTTCCGCCGCAGGATGGCGTCGGCGAAGTCGTGGGGGGTCGACTCGGCAAGGCTCGTGGCACCGGCCGAGATCAAGGAGATGGTTCCCTACATCGACGCGTCGATTCTGCTCGGCGGCTTCTACTGCCCGACAGTCTCGGTCGTCGACTCGCTGCGCGCGGGAACGATCATGCGGGAGAAGGGCATCGACACCGGTGGGCTGCAGGTCTTCGCGAACACGGACGTCAGCGGCATGGACGGCGAGCACGGCCGGATCAAGCGCGTGCACACCTCGCGCGGCACGATCGAGGCCGAAGTCGTCGTGATCGCGTGCGGCGTCTGGACGCCGCTCCTCGCTTCCATGGCCGGAGCGCACATTCCGCTCACCCCCGCCGTCCACCAGATGATCGACGTCGGCCCTGTGCCGCGCTTCGAGCGCTCGTCGAGCGCGATCGAGTTCCCGATCGTGCGCGACATGGACGTGTTCATGTACGAGCGCCAGGACGGCGTCGGCCTCGAGATCGGCTCCTACGCCCACCGCTCCATCCTCCACGACCCGGAGGAGATC
>JAYTJO010000096.1:0-4022 GCA_043730975.1 Thermoleophilia bacterium
CGCGCGCACCGCGCGGAGGCGGGAGATGGAAGACCTCGCCTCGAACCACGATCAGTCCGGCGTGGGGGGAGCGAGTTCCGCGAGCTGCTCTCGAATTACTCGCATCTCTTCGCGATCAGATGCGTCGGCGGCAACGAGACGTACCTCTGCACGGAGCGCCGAGCGCATGCGTCGGCGTGATGCGGCCTCGCGCAATGCTGTTCGAACCGCCTCGGAGTCGGTCAGCCCGTCACCACGAACAACCTCGAGTGCCGCTGCCGCGGCGTCATCGAGCCGGACATGGAGTGAGCGAGACACACTTCGAGTGTAGCACAAATCATGCTACGTGCGCGACGGGCGCCCCTTCCGGTGGTGCGTTCGCCGTGGGAGAGGCTTTGTTGCCGTCTTCCGCTGGCGGTTCGGCCTTCGCACCTGTCGTATCTGCAAGCTCGGGAGCTGTAGTGGTCTCACCAGCCCCGGCGGCTGCTCCCGTTCCGGCCGCGCGGCGCTTCTTGCGCCTTCGGCGCGACTTGCGGACGGGAGCCTTCGGGGCGGGCAGGTTCTCTGCAAGCGCGTTCGCGATCTCGGTCATGGTGCCGAGATCCTCTCTCGCCTGTTCGAGCAGCGCGGTTGCGCGAGCGGTGTAGGCATCCGCGGATGCAAGCAGAGCGGCTCCGACGGAGAGCGGCAGCGCTCTTGCGACCTGAACGAGCTTGGCGACATTGTCCTCGTGCCGGTGTCCGCGCGAGTTGGCGACGGCGCCGAGGAGGCGCTTCGCCTCGGGGAACTCTGCGCTCGCGCGACGATCCTGCACCTTGCGCGTAGCCCGGGCAAGCTTCCAGGTCCAGCGGCCGAGAATCTGCTCCGGTGCAGTGGCCTTGCCGTCGCCGATTGCGCGCAACAGGATCCGAACGCCGGCCGTCCGATCCTTCTCCCACGGGAGTGCCTGGCTGACGAGCGTGACGAGATCGTCGAAGTCGGCCCGTTCGACCGAAGTGGCAACGCGATCGGCGAGCGCGGTCATCCGGAGCCGACGGTTCGGGTTTTCGGCGGCGCAGACAGCGAGGAACGTCTCGAGCGCCCCCTTGCCGGCCCGACCCTCCGTGAATTTGCGCGCGAACTCGATGCGCTGGTCGAAGCGGATCTGTCTCCCGGCGATCGTTGCCCAGAAACGTTGCTCTTCGTCGTCGAGAAACTTCGGGTCGATGCGCTGCCACTCGCGCTGGATGACGGCGAGTCGCCGCACCACGTCGGGTGTCACGGGCACGAGCCACGGAACCGGCGACAGCAGGCGACGCGCGCGACGCTGCTGACGCCGCCGCGGTGCCGGCGTGACGCGCGCGCCCTCACGGTAGAAGTCGGCGTCGAGCAGAGAGTGGAGAGAGATCACGCGGTCGTTGTGTGTCGATCCCTTCGTCACGAAATCGACGACGACTCCTGCTTCCTTGCGCGAGTGCATGCGCATGATGCGGCCGATGCGCTGCTGGTAGACGCGGCGCGAGGCCGTCGGCGCCAGGTGGAAGCAGACGGTTGCACGCGGCGAGTTCCATCCCTCGGCGAGAAGCTGCGCATTGATGAGGACGTTGATCTCGCCGCGCTCGTACGCAGCCAGCGTCTCGGCAAGCCTCACGGGGGGCGTCTTACCGGATACTGCCTCGGCCTTTAGCCCTGCGGCGCGGAACTCCTGGGCCAGGTTGTAGGCGTGCTCGACACCGGCGGCGTAGACGATGCCGGGCGTCGTGCCGAATCGCTCTCGATAGAGGCTCGCGGCTGCCTGGTTGAGCGCCGAATGATCGAGCGCTGCCGCGAGCGCGCGCTCCTCGAAGTCGCCGCCGACGATGGGCACCGAGTTGATTGCAGCTGCAGGAGGAACTCTCAGGCACCGAAGGGGCGCGATCAGTCCGCGACGCGCGGCGTCCGCGAGTGGGAGATCGTCGACCGATGCCGGGAAGACGTCCGAGACCTGCTTCGCAATCAGCTGCTCGGTCGCGGTCATGCCGATGTAGACCGGCTCGCTGAAGGAGCGGATCGCCGCACTCGTCTTCTCGCCGAGGGCCGTGTGGGCCTCGTCGCAGATCACGAGTTGATAGGCGCTCCGTGAGATCTCGTCGGCGTGGCGGGTAAACCAGGCGTACGTCTGGATCGTGATCGGGTCGTCCCGGAGCGGCTCCTTGCCACCTTCGATCGCGTCGGTGAAGCGGTCGGCGTATCCCTCGGTCGTCAGGTCTCGTTGGAACTGCGAGACGAGGAGCCGGCGGTGGGTGAGGATCAGGATCCCGAGGTGCCGCGCTGATTCGACGAATCCAGCTGCGGCGATCGTCTTGCCCGAGGCCGTCGGGTGGCGGAATCGATAGCGGCGCTCCGCGCCCGGATCCTCGCCGATGAACGTCGGCTCTTCGACGTCGAGATCGACGACGCCGGCGTCGAAGTCGTCGTCCTCCTCGTCGAGCTCCACCGGCTCGGCTTCGGGGGCCTCGACGCCGTTCCCGTTGCCGTTTCCGTTCTCCTCGGCGTTGCGCTGATTCGCGGCGATCAGCTCGGTCAGCATTCCGGCGAGCGCGTCGATCTGGTGGCGCCGGAGATCGGTGCCGGACGCGGTCTGTGGCTTCGGTGCAGCGAGCACTCGTTCGAGGCCGAGCATCAGCCCGTAGTGCACGCGCCAGGGGCCGGAGGGGGTGCGGTTGCCGGCGTCCATCTCGACCACGGCGTCATCGAGTGCACGACGGCGTGCGGTGCCAGGAGCGAGGGCGGCAGCGGGATCCTCACCGGAGTGAAGGAACGGCTCGCCGTACCAGGCCTGAGCGCGGAGCGCGGCGGCCTCCAGGCCTTCTGCCGGCTCCGACGACGGATGTGTCGGATTGAAGTCGGTCTCTTGCATATGCGCAGCACACGGTTGAAGTGCTGCATTCCTTGAGGATCAGCATGCTCATGCGTTTCGGGCGCATTGGAGCGGTGCTGTGCGTGGAACAGTACCGAAACACGGCAGGTAGTGGGGGTGTTTCGGCTGCGGGGGACATTCCGTCGCCTGGCTGAAGCCAGGCGACACGCAAAGCTCGGCGCCTGGCTTCAGCCAGGAGCCTGAGCGGCCACCTCCTCACGCCGCTCCCGTGTGTGGACGCGCGTGCACCACGCGTCGATGAGCGCCACGTACTCCCGCCGTGCGGCCTCGATGTCGCCGGGAACGAACACGTCGAGTGTGGCCGCAGCGTCAACTCGACCTGCGGGTGCTCTCAGACCGGCGATCGCGCAGTAGCTTCCCCGAGCCCACTCTCGCGGATGGGTGCAGAGACCGTGCCGGACGGGGTTGAGGGCGATGTATCCGAGCGCCATCAGGAGCTGCGCCTCCGTCGTCGTCCTCCTCGACCAGAACGGACTCTGGAACAAATGGCCCTCGCGCTCGTGGCGCTTGTTGAATGCGCGCGCGTAGCGTCCGAGCATGAGCTGCATGAAGAAGGAGAGATTCGGTTCGGTCATCCGCACGTACACGTGCGAGTGGGTGTCGAGATCGGCGTACGAGAGGATCGTGACGCTCGTCTGCAGGGCAGCTTCAGTGCGTATCTGGGCCAGAGTATTGGCGTCGCGTTCGTCGAGTATGAATCGCGATCGACCGTTGCCGTTGAAGCAGATGTGATGAAGGGCGCCGGCAGCGTCACGGCGGTTTCTCGAGGGCATCTGATGAGCGTGCCGGATCTTCCGTGCCCGCACAATTGTCTCTTTCGGACGATTTGCGGGTGGTTGCCGTTCCGCCGCCTGGCTGAAGCCAGGCGGCATCCGTGTGTGATGCGCACAGCCCTGGCTTCAGCCAGGGCGTCGACCGCTCGTGGCTACGCGGTCGCGAGCAGTGCGCCGGTCGCGCGCTGCGACGCGCCGCTCTCGTCCAGGTATCTCGTGATGCCGCCGCGGAAGAACGGGAAACCCGCGCCGAGGATCAGGCACGCGTCGATCTCCGCTGCGGACGAGACGACCGCCTCGTCGAGCATGTGCCTGGCCTCGTCGGCGAGCGCATCGAGGATCGCCGTGTGGAGCTCGTCCACCGTTCGGCG
>JAYTJO010000097.1:0-5272 GCA_043730975.1 Thermoleophilia bacterium
CGGAGTTCCTCGTCGCCGAAGAGGACGGCGACGTGATCGGCTACCTGCACTACGACTCCGAAGGGCCCGAGCCCGAACTCCACCGCATCTATGTCGATCTTGGCCGGAAGCGAGGTGGGGTGGGCAGCGCTCTGATGCGAGAGCTACACGCTCGCCTGCCGCCCGGTAGTCAGTACGTCCTTTTCGTCGCAGAGGCAAACACGGACGCCCAGGCCTTCTACCAGCGTCACGGACTGATTGTCGAGCGCAGGATTGAGGGCGGCAGCCACCTCGCAATAGGCACCAAAGTCGATGCGCCACCACCAGCGCCCGCCTTCGTGATGCGTTACCCAGCGAAGACCACCTGACGCTCGACGCGGGAGCAGCGCTGAGGAAACATTCCTGACCACTCGCGCAGGCGACGGAGACCTGTGCCCGAGGATCGATTGACCTCGTCAACGTTGCATGTCATCGTCCGGTGTGTGAAGAGGCGAGTGCTGACGGGAGTGACCACGTGAAGACCACCACCGTTGAAACCGCGGAGCGCGGCCGATCGCCCCTGGGAGCTCGTATTCGTTTCCTCATGGAGGGACAGCACGGCAACATGATCCACTCGACGGTGCCGCCGGGGATGACTGGCCGCGCCTGCCACTTCCGGACCATCGACGAGTATTGGTACGTCCTCTCGGGTGAGGGAGAAATCTGGCGCAGTGCGCCGGACCATGAGAGCATCACCCGGCTGATCCCCGGCGTGTGTGTCGACATCCCGCTCGGAACGGCCTTTCAGTATCGCTGCACCGGGACCGCGCCCCTTGTCTTCACTTGCACGGCCCTGCCGCCTTGGCCGGGCGACGATGAGGCCGTGATCGTGGACGGGCCGTGGATACCCGTGTTGGACCTGGAGCCTGCGGACAAGCGCTCGGATTAACCACTCGGCCCACGTATCCGTGCTGTCCCTCGGTCATGTGACATTGCCGAACGCTCGCCCACGCGAATGCCGTGTTCAAACAAGCGCACGGGTGAAGGTCATATGCGTAACTCCGCTGGGCGAGGATGTGGTCTCGACCTGATACTCCTTCTCGAGGCCCTCCAGTCCGTCCCAGAGACGTACGCCTCGGCCGAGCAGGATCGGGACGACCACGATGTGCATGTGATCGACCAGGCCGGCGGCAAGGAACTCCCGGATCATCGTGGGGCCTCCGCCGAGGCGTACGTCCTGACCGGCGGCAGCGTCGCGGGCGATCTCGAGCGCCTCGGCGGGCGAAGCGTCGATGAAGTGGAACGTCGTCCCGCCCTCCATCTCGATCGATGGGCGCGGCTCGTGGGTGAGAATGAAGGTGGGTGTGTGGAACGGAGGGTTGGGGCCCCACCAGCCCTTCCAGTCGGGATCGTCGTGCCATCCCGGAGGCCCGAACTTGTGCGCACCCATGATCTCCGCGCCGATCCCGGGAGCGAACCGTTGCGAGAAAGCGTCATCGATCCCGCTGCTGCCGCCAGGCTTGCCGACCATCTCGTTCCAGAACTGTGTGGAGAGCATCCATTCGTGCAGCCGGTGGCCGGCGTGGCCGAACGGTGTCTCCTGCGTCTGACCCTCGCCGGTGCCGAAACCGTCGAGCGAGATGGCGAAGTTGTGGACGCGGGCGAGTGACATACCGAGTGCTCCTTCTCGTTGGGTCCGTTCTTTGCAGCCATGATGGTTTATCTGCTCGAGTCTCACGCTCCAGCCGACGCCTACCAACTTCATATTGGCTGCCTCGCTTTGAATGCAGCTACTCGTCGTGACGGCTGTCCTGTTGCATGACGTAGACGTTTCGATCGGGTCCGCGAAAGAAGAACCAGCCGTGCCCTTCTATGCTCGGATCGTCGAACAGCTCGGCAGCCCAGACGAGATCGCCGATCAGCTCGACCCCCGCAGCCGCCAGTTCTTCGCGGGCACCGACGATGTCGTCCACGGCGAAGGCGACCACGGTACCTTCGCTCACCTCGACCGGGAAGACTTTCGAGTTCGCATGCTCGGAGCCAAAAACCTCGACGAAGTCACCGCGACCGGACGGAAGCTGGAAGATCGACCATGCGGCCTCCGAGTGCACGCCCTGGAGCCCGAGGACGTCTCGAAACAGCGACACCGTTGCGTCGAAGTTCCCGGTTCGGGTGCCGAGAAAGCAGATCCGTTTGACGTTCATGCTCACGTCATACAGCAGCGCTGCGATCGGCGGTTCACTTGCGAAGTTCGGGCCGTCAGGCGACGAGTTCCGCACGGACGGCGTCGTCGCAATGGGCTTCGGGGCCGTACGTCCAGATCTCCAGCTCTGGTACCCCATCCAGGATCTCGAGAGCGCGTCCCCGGCGCGAGGCACCGTCTGGGCCGACCGACATCAGCGCCTTGGCGCTGAGGCGCTCGACATCGCGTAGAGGCTCCCAGAACTCATCGTGCTGCCCGGCGTATTCGTCTGCCGCAGCCGGCCAGTCCGTGACCGAGACCAGCACGTCGCGCAGCAGCCGCACATCGCGCAGGGTGCGCGAGAGGCCGCTTCCCCAGGACGGGTCGCTCGCTCCCGCCGCATCGCCGACGAGTACCACACCGTCCCTGTACGGCCGCTCGACCCACCGGTGGGTGCCGTCGAACGTCGCAAGCGGCCCTCCGGGCCGAGCATCGGCCAGCCACGCGCCTGGCACTCCGGCGTTACGCATATGCGAGAACGCGGCCTCGACGTCACGGTCACCCGAGAGACGGCTGGAGATCGCATCGACGTGATAGAAAAAGTAGAGCCGGTAGAGACCGGGTGCGATCCGAGTGGCGGCGGCGATCTGCCCGGCGGCTTGGCCGATGAAGACGTTGATCGCGTCCCCGGTATCCATCTCGCCCTGGACGAGCAGTCCTGCGGCCAGCAGCTCGTCGGGGTCGACTCGCCGTTCGAACCCAGCCAGACGCGCGACCTGCGAGTCCCGGCCGTCCGCACCAACGATCAGACGGGCTGTCACCGTGCGGGCGACGCCGTCGACCACGATCTCAGCTGCGGGTGGGTCACCGGGCGTTAGAGAGACCAGCCTCGACGGTCGCCAGACGGTCGCCCCCGCCAACGCGGCCTCGTCGATCAGAGCCTCCTGCATCACCGGATGATGAAACGCAAGCGACGGCTCGAAGTGCGGTGCGGCCGCGAGCAGGTCGAGCGGCTCGCCGACACCCTCGACGTGGTACGTCAGGTATCGAACCTCGGTTGCGCACCGCTCCCGTAACAGCTCGTAGAGACCAAGCCGCCTCGCCTCGACAGTGCCCCAAGCCGCCATCACCTCACCGCGGACACGATCGCGGAAGACCCGCTCACGCTCGATAACCAGGACGTCCGCGCCCTCTCGCGCCAGCGTGATCGCCAACGAGGAGCCGGCAAGCCCTCCACCGACCACGACCACGTCGAAACTCGACGACGGTTCCATAGCGGAGAGCGTACACCGACACCTGCGGTGCCTAAACACCCCGGTCGCCACGCCGTCCGGGGTGATCGGGCTGTTCGTGGAGTCCCTGTCGGAGTCAGGGCCTGGCGGTTACCCACCTTGGGTCAGCGTGGCAGCGGGTTCGGGCCGGTGGCGGTGACGAGGCGCTGCGGCACCCAGTCGTCAACGTGGCTGAAACCCTCGAAGCGCCCTTCCTCATCCTCGACGACGTCGAAGAAGGAGCGACGGTAGAACTTCACGTGGGTGAAGTCCTCGAACAGCACGTAGACCGGGTCAACGTTGGCGCTCTGGAACTGCTGCCCGGTCAGCACGGCCCGATGCATACGCGAGAACTCGTCGAACTCCTCACCGACGACAACGCCGAGGTGCTCGAGGCCCATCCGGTAGACACGCTGATGCACGGGCGGGATCAGCTCGATCCGTGTGCACAGAGCCCCGTCGAGGACGTCGAGCGGCTCGGCGAGCACGATCAGCGAGATCGGACGCCCGTTCCAGACGTTCTCGCGATTCGATCTCGCGTGGCGCTCGAGCAGCGTCCGCTGGTGGACGTACATGTCCCAATCGGCGACGCGGACGGCGAGGTGGCTGAGCGCGTACGGTGCGATGTCGATACCGCGGGCAGAAAGACGGTCGCGCTGCATCGCCGCGAAAGCGCGGTAGTCCCCGATGATCTCGGCGATCGAATCCGACGTCGCCACGTGGCACCTCCTCCGCCATCGTACGAGATGCGCGGCCCGCTGACAATGCAGCGCGTGAGGCTCAGGCCGGCTAAGCCGCTCGTTTCCACCGGTGGGCCGGATGCCGCTACGGCTTTTCGTCGAGATGCAGCCCTTCGTCCCACTGCTTGCGCACGTCGTCGGACCAGTGATTGACCTCGACTCGAATCCCGTCAGGATCGAAGACGAAGAAGGCGTAGTAGCCCGGGAGGTCTGATTCCTCCTCCGGTGGGCAGTGAATCCGGGCGTTCATATCCAGGCAGCGCTGATAGGCGTCGTCGACTTCGCGCGGATCGTCGACCGTGAAGGCGAGGTGTTCGATCCCTACCTCGAAGTAGTGGTGTTTCCCGCCGTCGGCCTTCCGGAGGCCCAATCGCGTCTCGGGCTGCGTCCCCGCAACATGTTTGTGACCGAAGCCGAGGTAGACCACATCCTCGGTTCCCCGATATGTTCGGAACCGGCCCTCCACCGCGAGGCCGATAGGACCGAGCATGCCAAGGTAGAAGGCGAGGGAGCGGTCAACATCGGAGACCGCAAGATCGATGTGGTCGAGCCCTCGTATGGCCATCCGGCCTCCTCTGTAAGTCGTGTGGGGGCAGCATTTCCGCGACGGTACCAAGCGCAGCGGCGACGAGGGTATCCCTGCCGCGGAGCTGCCGGTCGTTGAGTCTCGGTGTTAGCTTCCACCTCGTAGAAAGCCGAATAGCCTCGACCGGATGAGCAGGAGGTGGGATGCACTCAGTTGATGAAGTCCTAGCGGCTGCCGACGCGTTCGATGCGGCGCTCCGGGCACGAGATCGGATAGCGGCTGAGGCCGTCTGGTCGCTGGATAGGGCGGACGTGTCGATCCTCGGCTCCGCCTCGGGTGAGGAGTTCACGGGTCCCGACGCCGTCCGGGCGTGCCTGGCCGCTCTGACGTCGCGACCGACGGCACATGGTTGGCGGTGGGTCGATCGGCACGTATCCGTAATCGGGGGCGTGGCCTGGTTGGTTGCGGATGCCCCGTGGCAGACGTTGGATCCGGACGGCGCTGTGAATGAACGTCCGTACCGCGTGACCGGCGTCCTCGTCCGTGCTGCTGGCAGGTGGCGGTGGTGTCACTATCATGGCTCGGAGCCCCTCGG
>JAYTJO010000098.1:0-2235 GCA_043730975.1 Thermoleophilia bacterium
GGCCGAACGCGACTACTACGAGATCCTCGGCGTCGACCGGGGCACCCCGGACGCCGACATCAAGCGCGCGTTTCGGAAGCTCGCGCGAGAGCTCCATCCGGACGTCTCGGAGGCCCCGGATGCGGAGGAGCGGTTCCGCGAGGCGGCCGAGGCGTACGAGGTGCTCTCGGATCCAGAGCGGCGAGCCACCTACGACCGCTACGGGCGCGAAGGACTGCGCGGCGGGGGATTCGCGCCGGCCGACGTCAATCTCGGCAACCTCTCGGACATCTTCGGCGCATTCTTCGGTGAATCGCTCTTCGGGCAGGCCGCTCATCCGGGTGGTCCGAGCCGCGGCGGGGACGTCACAGCGAGCGCCGAGATCACGCTCGCCGAAGCGTTCACTGGCATCTCCGTCGGCGTGTCGACGCGTGTGGCGCAGGCATGCGAGACGTGTGACGGCAACGGGGCGGCACCCGGAACCTCGCCGCGCATCTGTGACGTCTGCGCCGGCGCCGGCCGCGTCCAGCAGGTGTCGCAAAGCGTGTTCGGCCAGTTCGTCCGAACCGGCCAGTGCCCGCGGTGTGAGGGCATCGGCAGCATCGTCGAAACGCCGTGCGACACGTGCGACGGCATCGGCCGCACGCTGCACGATCGCGAGCTCGACATCGACATCCCGGCCGGAATCGACGACGGGCAGCGGATCCGAGTTCGAAACGAAGGCCACGCCGGCGCACTCGGCGGGCCGAACGGCGACCTCTTCGTCCAGGTTCGTGTGACGCCGATCCCGGGGATCGAGCGTGACGGTGCCGACCTCCACACGGCGGTCGATCTCACGATGACCCAGGCAGCACTCGGTGCCTCGCTCAGCGTGCCCGGCCCGGCTGGCGAGATCGAGGTCGACGTCCCCGCAGGAACCCAGCCCGGCCACATCGTGGTGCTCCGTGGGCAGGGCATGCCTTCCCTCGAAGGCAGGCGTCGTGGCGCCTTTCACGCGCACATTCGCGTCCATGTCCCCCGGCGGCTCGACGACGAGCAACGCACGCTCGTGGAACAGCTCGGCGTGATCCTCGGCGAGGAGCCCTACCGGGACGACGAGGAAGACGGCGGTTTGTTCGGACGGATCAAGAACGCCTTTCGCTGACGATGGCCTTCGTCGCTCCACACGAGCGCCGCACCGGCCTGCTAATACCGGTGGACGCTGACTCTCTGGTCGGCGACTTCCGCAATCGGTACAACGCGGCGACCGTCGCCCGGCGGTTACCGCCGCACATCACCGTCCTCTTTCCGTTCGCACGCGGCGTGAACGTTGCCGAGACCCACGGTGCCGACCTCGGCTCCCACTTCTCGGGATTCGAGCCGTTCGAGGCCGCGTTGGCCGGCGTGGGGCAGTTCGACCGCTTCGTCTGGCTCGCCCCGGAGCCCCGCGAGCGCTTCGTCGACCTTATCTCTGCCACGAGCAGCCGCTTCCGCGAGTTCCCACCCTACGAAGGCGAAGGGGGCGAACCGGAGCCGCACCTGACGATTGCGGCCACCAATGCTCCCGACGAGACGGAAGACATCGCGACAATCGCTCGCTCGGAGTTGCAACCGCAGTTGCCGTTTCGCTTCACCGTCGACAGCGTCTCGCTGTTCGAGGAGCAGGAAGATGCAACCTGGCTCGCAGCCACGCGTTACGGGCTCGGATGACGGACCGCCTCGTCTGCGTTTCCGTGCGCGTGCCGCTCGAGCGCGCCGAGGCCGCTTCGGCGCTCGCGCTCGATCTCTCGCCCGGCGGCTTCGAGGAATCCGAGGACGGCCAGACACTGACGCTATCGCTCTACGTCCCCGAGACCGCTGTCCATTCGATCGAGGAGGCGTTTTCCGATGTCGAGGTCAGGTCAGTGGAGCCGGGGTGGGAAGACGCGTGGCGAGCGTTTCACAAGCCCGCGCGGGTTGGTGGCCTCTGGATCGGGCCCCCGTGGGAACGGCCCGAGCCGGGAGAGCGAGCCGTTGTCATCGACCCGGGTCGTGCGTTCGGAACGGGCGCCCACCCGACGACGCGCCTCTGCGTCGAGCTGCTGGCGACCACCGAGCGAGGATCGCTGCTCGACGTCGGCTGCGGCTCGGGCGTGCTGTCGATCGCAGCCGCGCGCCTCGGCTTCGGCCCGATCCACGCTGTCGACAACGATCCGATCGCGGTCGAGACGACGATCGCGAATGCGGCCGTCAACGGCGTCGTGCTCGACGCGAGCGTGGTCGACGGCGTCACGGATG
>JAYTJO010000099.1:0-6710 GCA_043730975.1 Thermoleophilia bacterium
CCTTACCGGCCGGCCCGTGAGGAGCGAGGCGAAGGCCGTTGCCATTGTGATGCCGGCGCTCGGACCGTCCTTCGGGGTCGCGCCCGCGGGGACGTGCACATGGAAGGAGCGGTTCTCGAAGATCTCGTCGTCGAGCCCGTAGTCCACCGCCCTCGCACGAACTGCCGAGAGGGCGATTTGGGCCGACTCCTTCATCACGTCGCCGAGTTGACCGGTGAGCACGAGCTTCTCTCCACTCGGGATGCTGGTCGCCTCCACAAAGAGGACGTCACCACCCATCCCGGTCACGGCCAGGCCCGTCGCGACGCCGGGGACAGCTGTGCGCTCCGCCGCCTCGCGGAAGAACCGCTGGCGTCCGAGCGCGTCGCGGACGACGTCGAGGTCGATCGTAACGGGAACTTCGGCCGCCTCGGAAGCGATCCGCGTTGCGGTCTTGCGCAGCACCTTGCCGAGCTCACGCTCGAGCTGGCGTACGCCCGCCTCACGCGTGTACTCCGAGACGATCGACTCGAGCACGCCGTCCGCCGGAGTCACCTCCTCCTCGCGCAGGCCGTTGCGTTCTCGCTGCCGCGGCCAGAGGTAGTCGGTCGCTATCGCGACCTTCTCGTCGGTCGTGTAGCCGTCGAAGCGAATGACCTCCATGCGGTCGAGCAGAGGGCCAGGAATCGTGTCGGCCTGGTTCGCAGTCGCGATGAAAATCACGTCGGAGAGATCGACCTCGACATCGAGGTAGTGATCGCGGAACGTCGAGTTCTGCGCCGGGTCGAGTACCTCGAGCAGTGCAGCCGACGGATCGCCGCGCCAGTCTGCGCCGACCTTGTCGACCTCGTCGAGGAGGATCACCGGGTTCATCGTCTTCGCATCGCGCAGAGCACGAACGAGGCGACCCGGAAGCGCGCCGATGTAGGTGCGGCGATGACCTCGGATCTCGGCCTCATCGCGGATCCCACCGAGCGACATCCGTACGAACTCGCGATTCAACGAGCGCGCAATCGACTCGCCGATCGACGTCTTGCCCGTCCCGGGAGGGCCGATCAGCGTCAGAATCGCACCCGATTTCTTGTCGACCTCGATCCCCCGCTCCTGGCGTAACTTCCGCACGGCGATGTACTCGACGATGCGATCCTTGACGTCCTCGAGGCCGGCGTGATCGGCATCGAGCACCTCGCGGCTCGCCTGTGGGTCGAGCCGTTCCTCGGAGCGGACTCCCCACGGCACGGCGAGCAGCCAGTCGACGTAGCTCCGGATCGTCTGCGCCTCGGGCGAGCTCTCGCCCATGCGCTCGAAGCGGGCGAGCTCTCGCTCGGCCTGCTCGCGCACATGCTCGGGCATACCCGACTCGGCGATCTTCGCGCGAAACTCCTCGACGACGGACGTCTCGTCCTCGCCGAGCTCCTTGCGAATCGAATCGAGCTGCCTGCGGAGGATGAACTCGCGCTGCTGCTTCTCCATCCCGGTGTTGACGTCCTCACGGATGCGCCGCCGGATCTGCATCAGGGCGAGACGCTCGCGCTGGAACGCGAGAGCCAGCTCGAGGCGCTGCGCAACGTCCACTGCCTCGAGGATCTCGACCTTCTGCTCGAACGTGAGATCAGGCGAGTAGCCGGACGTATCGGCAAGCGCGCCGGGATCGGAGATCGAGCGCACGAAGGACGCAATGCGACCGTCGTCACCGCGGAGCTCGAGAATCTCCTCGACCACAGCGCGGTACTCCGTTTCGAGCGTGCGGAATGCCTCGCCCGTCGGGGCATCCTCATCCTTCCGCTCGTCCGCCTCGACGAAGAGACGTCCCTGTGCGTCTGTCTCGGCAGCGCCGGCGATCGCGCGGTGGAGACCGTTCAGCGCCACGGCGATATCGCCGCCGGGCAGCCGGACGCGGTCTGTCACCTCGGCCACCGTTCCGACCTTTGCGTACTCGCCGTCGTGCTTCGGAACGAGCAGAACACGCTCTTCATCCCCGACATCGATCGTCAGGGTCACATTCATGTTGGGGAAGACGACGATCTCGTCGAGAGGTACGAGCAGCAGCTTGCTCACGATCGGTTCACGCTCCTTGGCATCCACTGGGGTATCGGTCATACCAGTACTAACTATAAAAAGTGTACCGATATTCCCGCCGCGGTACACCTGCCCTGACCCTTACGGAACGCGTACAAACCGTTCGCGGCCGCCCAGAGTCTCAGTTGGTGGAGCCCGGCTCCCGAATATCGCCTCCCGGGACCAGGCACCGTCTTGCGGTCGCGCACTCCGAGGGCGTGACCGCGAGCAATGGGCGCCCGCCTGCGGGCGCCCATCATTGGTTTCGGGGTGACCGCAGGCGGAAGCCCATCAAGTCACCGGCGCCCGCCTGCGGGCGCCCATCATTGGTTTCGGGGTGACCGCAGGCGGAAGCCCATCAGCCTCTGAAGCGCCGCAGAGCAGCCGACGCCACCCGTCCCGCGAGCACATCCGACGAGACACCAACGCCGGCCGAGCGATAGGTCATCACGGTGACGACGTACGCTCCGCCGCGCCAGAGCACGATGCCGTTGTCGTGACGCGCAACGTTGATCCACCCCGCCTTGTGAAGCACGCGCACTCCCGGAATCCGACCCACCTCGCGATCGAGCTTGCCCGGGTCGCGCACGCGCGCGAGGAGATAGAGCAGATAGCGGGCATCCGCGGAGCTGAACCCCGGCTGCGCCGCGCGCAAGGTGCCCTTCCCTCCACCCGCAAGCCAGACCGCGCGCAGAAGGCCCGCCAGGTCGTACGCGCTCGTCCGCTTCCCGTAACCCCATGACGGCTGGCTGTCGACGTGGAGCGGGATCGGGCCGGCCAGAGCCCGCGGCGGGTCGCCGAACGAGTCCAGCGAATAGCCGCCGTACATCTCCGTGTCGACGAGCCCGATCGATCGCATCATGGAGTTGACGAGCGCTGAACCTCCCGACGTCGAGCCGCCGAAGTACCGCTCGGTCCCGTTCGCAGCCGCGTTGTCGGAGTAGGTCAGCATCTGGCGGAGCAGCCGATCGAGGGTCGAGTCCGCGGGCGGCGTCCCTTCGGTTCGCGCGAGCGCCGTTACGGCGATCGCAAGCTTGAGCGAGGACGCGGCGGGAAACGTCGCCCGGGCGTTCCACGAGGCGCCGGCTCCTGTCGCGAGGTTCTCGATGTAGATCGCGCTCGTCCCTCCGAAGGACTGCGCGAGCTTGCGGATCTGGCGTGCGAGTAGCGGATCATTGCGCGGCGCCTGCGGGTGCGGCGGAGCCGCCGAGGCGCCAAGGACATTCGGGATGGTGGCGCTGCTGCGGCGTCCGGTGCGCGAGACGGTCGTGACCTGGACGGTCGACTCTCCGGACGGAAGGGTGACCCGAACCTGGAAGTGGCGCCGCCGGAGCGGCTCGTCAGCAAGGACGTGAGTGCCAACGCGCACGATCACGCGCTTCGTCCCCGCCGCAGCGGTGCCGGAGACCACCCCGAACGAGAGCTGGTTTGGAGCGGGCTGCTCGATAGCCGGAGGCGGTGGTAGCGCGCTGATCACGGTCGAACCGTAGCTTTCGGGGAATGGCGATTCTTGCCCACCTCGATCTCGACGCCTTCTTCGCCGCGGTGGAGGAGCTCGAGGATCCTGCGCTCCGCACGCAGCCGCTCGTCGTCGGCGGGAACCCGCAGGGACGCGGAGTCGTCGCAACGGCGAACTACGTTGCCCGGGAGTTCGGCGTTCGCTCGGCGATGAGCTCGGCCGAGGCTTTGCGCCGCTGCCCTGAGGTCGTGTTCGTCCGCCCACGACATGCGCTCTACAAGCAGTACTCGCGGGCGGTCTGGGACGCGATCCGGGAAGTCGTGCCCCGCGTCGAGCAGGTCGGGATCGACGAGGGCTACCTCGATCTCGGCACTGTTGTCCCGACGTTTCGGGGTGCGCGGGCCGTCGCAGAGGCAGTTCAGACGTCGGTGCGCGCGGCCACATCGCTCTCGTGCTCGCTCGGCGTCTCGACGTCGAAGGTCGTCTGCAAGGTCGCATCCGACCGGCGGAAGCCCGGAGGGATCACCGTCGTCCCGCCGGGCAAGGAGGCGCAGTTCCTGGCGCCGTTTCCGGTGCGCGCACTTCCCGGCGTCGGACCGAAGGCCGAGCAGCGGCTGGCTGCCGCCGGTGTGACGACGGTCGGCGACCTCGCAGGCCTCGGAGACGGGGAGCTGCGAGCCGTCCTCCCGGGCACGATCGGCCCGCTGCTGCGCGACCGCGCGTTCGGGATCGACCCACGCGATCTCGAGGAGGAGACGGAGCGGATCTCGATCTCGACCGAGGAGACGTTTGGGCGGGACATCTCGGATCGAGCGCTCCTGTACGCCGAGATCCGGCTGATGGCCGCCTCCGTCGCGGAGGGACTTGTGCAGCGCCGGCTCTCGGCGCGAACCGTGACGACGAAACTGCGGTACTCCGACTTCTCGATCAGGAGCCGCTCGACGACGCTCGCCGCACCGATCGACGAGGCCGACCGGATCGCGGAGCTCGCCTGTGCCCTGCTCGACCGAGGGCTCCGCGACCGGCCGGGCGCGCTCCGGCTCGTCGGAGTCGGTGTCTCCGGGCTCTCGGAATACCGGCAGCTGACCTTCGACTCGTAGGGGCGAGGCGCAGCCTCGACCGCCGTCCGGAACCGAGCAGTATCACGTTGCCGCTGCGTGCATCCGGACGACGCATGCGCGTCGCGCCCTACGACACCGGTATCGACCCGAGCTCCAGCGCGCGCAACAATGGCCGCGTGAGGCACGTGGGGCCGCCGTCGCCGAGTCGAGAGATGTGGTCGCCGCGATAGGTGACCACGTCGACGCCAGCCTGCTCCAGCCGCCGCCGCGTCACGTCGTTCCCCTCGAGGGCGAGCGCGCGCCGCGGCCCGAGTGCGAGGACGTTCGAGCCCATCGACTCGAACTCCTCGTCGGGTACCTCGACGACGGCAATTCCGCGTTCGGCGAGCAACTCCATCAGGCGGACGGGCGCGATGCGCGGGTACACGAGCGCAAGATCGCGGTCGAGCGGGGAGATCAGCGACATCAGGTGCATGACCTCGGAGGCGCCCACCCAGTGCGGCAGATCGAAGGCGATCACCTCGACACCGGGGAACGCCTCACGGAGCGCCGCGATTCCGGCCGTGCCCGTGCGATAGCCATAGCCGACGAGGAGCGTGTCGTGGTCGAGCCAGACGGTGTCGCCCCCCTCGACCGTCGCGGGAGCGTCCATCCTCGAGGCAATGGGAATCCCCGCAGCCTCGAGGCTCTGGCCGATGCCGGCCGGCTCGCCCAGGCGGCCCTCCTTCCCAGGGCGGAGCAGTGCTGCGCCCCCGTCGCCGACGAGCACCGGGTCGTAGACGTAGATCGCGTCGGGATTGCCGGGGTCATGCTCGGAGACGATCACCTCGGCCCCGGCAGCCGCGAGCAGCACCCGGAACTCCGCGTGCTCGGCCGCGGCGGCGGCGTGGTCCGGGACGCCGCGCCAGCCGTAGCGCTCGACGTGATCCGTGTCGGCGAGCAGGGGCGGTCGTACGAGCACGCGCTCGAGATCGGCCCACATCGCCTGGCTCCCATATCCACTCATGCCGGAGAGGCTAGATGATCGGCGCCGGGTTGGCGTGCCTGTCGGGGAGGGTCTGAACCGAACAGCGTGGTCGGCTCGATCTGCATCAAGGCTGGTTGCCTTGATGCTGATCGAGACGGCCACGATGCGAAGTGTTAGGCCCCCAGCCGCGAGTGCGCCAATCCGGCGCCGATCATCTACATGACAAGGTTGTCGGGGGTTCGGCCTTCGAGCAGGACGGCCCGCAGCGCGTCGACGCAGAGCATTCCCATCGCGACGCGGGTGTCGCGCGTGGCACTTCCGAGATGCGGCGCCAGGACGACGTTCTCGAGCCGGAGGAGGCCGTCGTTCACGTGCGGCTCGTGCTCGTAGACATCGAGGCCGGCCCCGGCGATTGCGCCCGACCGAAGTGCTTCGGCAAGGGCCGCCTCGTCGACGACCGGGCCGCGCGCAGTGTTGACCAGGACGGCCGTTCTCTGCATCAACCCGAGTCGGCGCGCGTCGATCAGGTGCCGCGTCTCGGACGTGAGGGGGACGTGCAATGAGACGATGTCTGCCTCTCCCAGCAGGGAATCGAGATCGTCGTCTCGCCCCGCGAGCACGGGCACGGCGCCGAACGCCTCGACAAGGCGGGCCGTCTCCCGTCCGATCCGACCGCTCCCGACGATGAGCACGGTCTTGCCCTCGAGCCGTTCACCAAGCATGAACTCGAGCGAGAACTGCCAGGGCTCCTGCCGGCGTACGAATCGGTCGCCCTCCGTCACGCGTCGCAGGAGCGAGAGCATGAGCGTCAGCGCGAGCTCTGCCGTTGAGCCTGTCAGCACATCGGGTGTGTTGGAGACGACGATGCCACGCTGGCGGGCCGCGTCGAGGTCGATGTTGTTGACCCCCACCCCGTAGTTGGCGACGATCTGCAGTTGAGAGCCCGCCGCGGCCAGATAGTCGTCGTCAACCGTGACCGTCAGCATCGCCACGATCCCGTCGGCGCCGACAGGTGACGGCACGAGCTCGAATTCGAGCTCGAGCTCACTCTCGATCTCGGACGGCACGAGCTCGCTGAGGTGGACGCGCGGAGTCACAGGTTGCATCATCCCTGAATGACCGATCTCTATCACGAAGGGAACCGTCGGCTTCAGGACCGCTTCGACACCCGCAGGCTCGCCGACCG
>JAYTJO010000100.1:0-2846 GCA_043730975.1 Thermoleophilia bacterium
TTGTGGCTCAATAGCCACGGTAGCGAGGAAGGTACAGGAATGGGACTCACCCTTCAGAAGAAGCTCGAGTTGGCCGGAGATCTCGCGAGGGTCCAGCCGTTTCTCCAAAGGCTCCATCTTGTGGAGAAACCGAAGGAGCGCCACCCTGTGCGCAACGCGATTCTCGTGATCAGCGCGATCGTTGCAGTCGGAGCCGCCGTCGCCGTCGTGCTCCGCCGCCTCGACTGCCAGAGGAGCGCCGACACCGGCAGCGAGGAATCCGGGCAGACAGACCTTCCGAGCGAGAACAGCCCGGATACGCAGTTCGACTTCGAGGCTGCGGTACGCGAGCCGACCGCCGGCACCTCCGGGTAGACGCCGCCCTCTTCCCCAGGGGAGGCTCGTCTTCCGATCCGGGCCTAGCGCTCGCGGTTCCGGAGAACGCAGAGGACAACGCCGACATCGGCCATCTCGTCGCTCTTCGGGAGATACGGGCGCGGCCCGGAGACGTGCACCGCCTCGCACGCGCCCTCGGCGACCAGGCAGTCGATCAGGGCGGAGCAGCCTCGCTCGACCCAAACGTCCTCCCTCTGTGAGAACACGATCGTGCCGCCGGAACGCACGAGGCGAAGGAACTCGCTCAACGTCGCTTCGGTGTCGGGAACGTAGGTCAGCACGCCAACGCAGCTCAATGCGTCGAACTCATCATCGGCGAAGGGCGTCGGCAGCTGCTGCAGGTCGACCTCCATGACGCGCTCGTACACGCCGGTCGCCTCGGCATACGCAAGCGCCGTCGGAGAGAGGTCACAGCCGACGATCGAGACGAACCCTGCATCCCGGAGAGCACGTCCCGAGCGACCTGTCCCGCAGCCCACATCGAGCACGTGCGCTGCGTCGGGCTGCGCTCCGCGGAGCAGCTCGGCGACGTCGGTCGGCGTCCGGTAGTCCCACGCGTCGACGTCTTCCTCGTAGCGGTCGGCCCAGGCGTCGTAGAGCGCCCGCACCTCGACCGGATCGGTCGGCGCGATCCGAAGCTTGCCGTCCGCGACCGATCCTTCGTCCTCCGCGCTCATCGCCGGCAGTATCCCAGGCGCGGTCAGGGCACGGAGCTGCGTGCGACGGAGACCTCGATCCCGTGCACGCTGGTCGATCGAGCCATATCTGCCGGTTCACCGGGATTGAGCGTGTTGACGTTCGCATGGTCGGCTGTGAGCTTGGGCCAGTGCCCCTTTGGGCAGGAGGCAACACCCCGGAGGGCGAGCGGGTCGATGAGAACGCGCGCACGCAGGCGCCCCGTCTTCGTTGTCAACTCGGCGACGTCACCCTCGGTGAGACCGTTGTCGGCTGCGTCGTCCGGATGCATCGTCACGGTCGGCGAACCGAGCTTGCGAGCGACCTTGCGGTCGTTGACGAAGCTCGAGTTCATCGCCCAGGGTGAGGCCGGAGAGAGCAGGCGCAACCGTCCGTCGACCGGCCTCGGATCGTGCCACGGCTCGGGGAGCCGCGGCTGGCCTGCGGCGGCGGCCGCGTCGGAGGCGAGCTCGATGCGGCCGCTCGGCGTGGCGAAGATCAAGTCGGCGAACTGCATCCTTGCTGTCTCGTAGAGGCGCACCGTGCCTGCGGCAGCGAGATCATCCCAACCCACCCCGAAACCGGTGCGGCGCAGCAACTCATCGATCACGTCCCTGTCTGTCTCGCGGAGCTCCGGTTCGCTGTACCCGAGGGCCGCTGCGAGCCGACGAAAGATCTCGCTGTTCGGAAGCGCCTCACCCGGCGGGTCGGCCGCCTTGACCTGCGCCGACAACGTGTGGTGGAAGTAGGAGCAGACGAGATCGTCCGACTCGAGGAAGCTCGCTGCCGGAAGCACGAAGTCGGCGAGATCGGCGGTGTCGGTCTGGAACAGATCGACCACGACCGTCAGCAGATCGTCGCGCTCGAGCGCCCGCCGCAGGTCGCCGAGGCGGGGGTTGGAAGCCGCGATGTTGATGTTCCAGCAGAACAATGCCCGGGCACGCGCCGGGTCGCGGAGCACATCCGCAAGGTCCATCTGGCTCACGGACGGAGGCGGCTCAACCTCCAGGTGGCTCGCGGCCAGATAGCCGTCATCGATGCTGCGCGAGTCGGTTCCTGTGACGTATGTCCAGCCCGAGCCTGGCCGGCCGAGATTTCCCGTCAGTGCGGGTAGCATCGCCACCGCTCGCAACGCGTTCCCACCCCGCGGCTGACGTTGGAAGCCTTGGCCAAGCCAGAGCAGCGACGGCCCTGCACCATACGCTCGGGCTGCCTGCTCGATCAGCGCGGCCGGGACACCCGTTGCCGTCTCCCCCCACCCCGGCGTGCATGGCTCGAGAAACGGCTCGAGCTCGTCGAAGCCAATGGTGTGGGCATCGACGAACGTGCGATCGAGAAGGCCGTCACGCCAGAGGATGTGCGCGAACGCGAATGCCAGAGCCGCGTCCGAGCCCGGGAACGGCTGCAGATGCAGATCTGCCGCAACTGCCGTCGGCGTCCGGATCGGATCGACGACAACCACCGTCCCCGGCGCCTCCGCGAGCCAATGCTCATGCTGGTGGGGCGCTGTGGTCGACGGGTTGGCACCCCAGACCAGAATGCAGCGTGCGTCCACTGCGGTCTCGGGATCGAATCCTTCTCCGGAGGAGCCGTAAAGGTACGCGAGTGCCTCGTGTCCGGCCTTGTTGCAGATCGTGTCGGGATCGACCTCCGTCCCACCGAGCCGATTGAAGAACCGCAGCGGAAAAGCGGCTCCGAGCAGGGCGCAGGTACCGGTGTAGTGCGTGTTGAGGATCGTCGACGGCCCTGGCCCGGCAACGATCTCACCGAGCCGGGCGGCGATCTCGTCGAGGGCC
>JAYTJO010000101.1:0-7141 GCA_043730975.1 Thermoleophilia bacterium
GGCCTCGTCCGTCGTATCGTCGGGACGCCGGACCGCGTCGAGCGGGCGCGGGAGGTGGAGCTCCTTGTCTGATGCTCCCTACGGTGAGCGGCGCAACACCTCCTCCCGCTTCCTGCCACCCGATCCCTCGGTCAATGCTCCGTACCGGCTGACCCCCGGGCTCGCGCTCCGCGTTGGCGTCCTCGGCGTCGTCGCG
The DNA here is from genome assembly GCA_043730975.1 of Thermoleophilia bacterium. Lineage (GTDB taxonomy): Bacteria > Actinomycetota > Thermoleophilia > Gaiellales > Gaiellaceae > Gaiella. Next base: position 197 of record JAYTJO010000101.1, read on the forward strand.
CTGGCGGTGTTCGCCGTGCTGTTCTTCCGTCTCTGGTCGCTCCAGGTGCTGTCCGGAACGGAGTACCTCGACGCGGCCCAGAACAACCAGCTGCGGACGATCCGGGTCGAGGCGCCGCGCGGGCCGATCCTCGATCGCAAGGGGCGGGTAATCGTCGGGAATGTGCCGGGGACGGCCGTCAAGCTCTGGGTCGGCGATATGCCGAAGCAGGAAGGGCGCTACCAGATGATCAAGCGGCTCGCTGCCGTTCTCGATGTGCCGGTTCAGCGCCTCGCGAAGGAGGTCGATGCGCGTGGCGGCGACCCCCTGACGCCGATCACGGTGAAGACAGCGGTGCACGACGACCAGGTCTTCTACCTGCAGGAGCACGCAGCCGACTTCCCAGGCGTCCAGATTCAGCAGACGTACCTGCGCAACTATCCGTATCAGTCGCTCGGCGCGCAGCTTCTCGGCTACATCGGAGAGGTCTCGCCCGAGGAGTTGAAGCGCAAGCAGGCCGCGGGAAAGGACTACCGGGGCGGCGACAAGATCGGCAAATCGGGGGTCGAGGCGACATTCGACGAGTACCTGAATGGAACATCGGGGGCCGCCCAGATCCGTGTCGACTCGCGTGGGCGACAGCAGAGCCCGGTCGAACTCCGGCGCGACGCCGAGCCTGGCACGGCGGTACGGCTGACGATCGACGTCGACGTGCAACGCGCAGCCGAGCGAGCGATCCGGGAAGGCGTCGCGCTCGCCAGGGCCAACAAGCAGTTCAACGTTGCCGGCGGAGCGATCGTTGCCATCGACCCGCGTGATGGAGCGGTGCGCGCGATGGCGTCGTACCCGACCTACAAGCCGTCGATCTACGTTGGGCGGATCGATCCCGACAAGCTCGCACCGCTCGTGAACGATGCGGCCGCGAAAGCCGCTGACTTCCCCGGCCTCAACCGTGTCACCCAGGTCGCGTATCCACCCGGCTCGGTGTGGAAGCCGGTCACGGCGCTCGCCGCGATGCAGGAGCACATCCTCTCGCCGTACTCGTCGATCCAGTGCACGCCCACGGCCGAGTACGGCCGCGACAAGCAGAAGTTCAAGAACTGGGATCCTTACGTGAACCGGCCCATGAACCTGCCAGAGGCGCTGGCGACGTCCTGTGACACCTACTTCTACACCGTCGGGAATCGCTTCTACGAGGGTGGATCGACCGCGCGCAGCCGCATGCAGCAGTGGGCCCGCAAATTCGGTTTCGGGGCACCGACCGGCCTCGACATCGGCAACGAGGCTCCGTCGTGGCAGACGGTTGTTCCCACCCCGGCCTGGCGCAAGCGGACATTCAAGAGCGACTGGGACAAGGCCTGGAACCCGGGCGACTCGATCCAGCTCGCGATCGGCCAGAAGGACGTCACGGTGACGCCGCTCCAGATGGCTCGCTTCTACGCGATGATCGCCAACGGCGGCAAGCTCGTGACTCCGTTCGTCGTCTCGGGCGCCGAGCAGCAGGGAACGACCGGTCAGCAGGCATTGACCCTGCAGCAGTTCCCGCCAGCGCCACCGCGTGATGCGGGCGTCGATCCGGCTGCTTTGCAGGCTGTGCGGGAGGGGTTGTGGGCGGCCACGCACTCGACCAATGGAACCTCGTCCTCGGTCTTCTCGGGCTTTGCGGTCTCGATCGCGGGCAAGACGGGGACGGCCGAGAAGGTCGTCAACCTGCCCGGCTACCCCGTCGGTCATCTCGAGGATCAGTCGTGGTGGTGCGGTTACGGGCCCTCCGACGACGCAGAGCTCGTTGTCTGCGCCGTGATCGAGAACGGTGGCCACGGTTCTGCAGCGGCGGCCCCTGCCGCACTGCGGGTCTTCGAGAAGTACTTCGGCAAGAAGGCCCCGCCGCTCCGGGTGGTGAACGTCGATTGATCGCTGATACGCGACCTCGCCCGTCATCGCCCCGGTCGTTCTCTCCTGGTGTTCTCGACCTTGGCTCGATCATCCGCCGCCTCGACTGGGTGCTGCTGCTCGCCGCGGCAATGCTCGTCGGTTACGGGCTCTGGGCGATTGGTGGGATCACCCGATTCGACATACCGGGCAACCCTGACTACTACGTCATGCGACAGGCGACCGCTGCGGCCATCGGTATCACCGGAATGCTCGTCGCGATCGCGATTCCGCCGTCGGTGTACCAGCGCAACTGGCGGTTCCTCTACGCCGGCACGATCGGCGTGATGATGATCGTGTTCGTGGTCGCCGAGGCGGTGCGTGGATCGAAGCGGTGGATCGACCTGGGGCCGTTCCAGTTCCAGCCGTCCGAGTTCGGCAAGCTGCTCTTTGTCCTCGCGCTCGCGGGCTTCATGGTCGAGCGCGGTCGGCGCGTCAGTGAGATCTCGACGGTAATGACGGCTGTCGGGCTCGGATCGCTTCCCATGGTGCTCGTCTTCCTCCAACCCGACCTCGGGAGCGCTCTGGTCTACGTCGGGGCGTTCGCCGGCGTGATGTTCCTCTCGGGCGTGCGATGGCTCCACCTTGCGGCTCTCGGTCTCGCCGGGCTCTTCGTCGTAGCGAGCGTTCTGTGGTTCCTCCCATCCGCGGGAGTCCAGGTGCTGAAGCCCTACCAGACTGCCCGTTTGACTGGATTCACGAATCCCGACAGCGACCCCGGCGATCTCACGTACAACGTGACCCAGTCCCGAACCGCCGTCGGTGCAGGCGGGCTTTCGGGTCGCGGCGTCGAGGGAGCAAGTCAGACCCGGCTCGACTACCTCCCCGAGCACGCAACGGACTTTGTGTTTGCATCGCTTGCCGAGCAGCGTGGGTTCGTGGGGACGTCGATCCTGCTTCTCCTCTACCTCCTCGTTGTCTGGCGAGCACTCCGGGTCATCACCGTTGCCGGGGATCTCTACGGGGCAGTAGTCGCCGGAGGCATCGTCTCCGCGTTCCTCTTCCAGATCTTCGTCAACGTCGGGATGACGATGGGGATCGCTCCGGTGACCGGGATCCCCCTGCCGTTCGTCACGGTCGGAGGCTCGTCGATGGTGGCGAATCTCCTGGCAATTGGCGTGCTGCAGTCGATTCATGCCCGCGGCACCGCGGCGAGGTTCCGCTGATGCCGGCCGGGATTGGCATTGGTCAGATCGTCGGGCTCGTCCGCGCGGTACGGGGGGCCGAGGGCGCGGCGCTGCGGATCACAATCTCGGGTTCCTGGGCGGAGGATCTGGCGGTGGCGCTCGCTGCGGGCGGTGATCGAGCAGCGGTCGTGGTCGACGGCGATCCAGCCACTGCCGCCATCGCGCTGCTGCTGATCGAGGGTGACCCGAATCAGGCGGAGCGTGCCGTCCTTCGGCGGCTCGGGAAAGAACAGGCGCTGGTGATCGTCGTTCGCCGGGGCGGTTCCGAGCGGATCCCGCACGTTCTCGCCGACGACGTCGTCGACGTCCAGGTGGAGGAGGGGATCGGTGCGATCGCGGCCGCGATCGCCCGTGCCGCCGGCGCGGATGGCCCGTCGCTGGCCGCTCGACTGCCCGTCTTACGCGCCCCTGTCTCCCGACGCCTGGTCGCGACAACGGCGTTCGCGAACGCCGCCCTTGCGGCGTCATCGCGTGTTGTGCACCCGCAGCTCCCGTTGCTCGCACTGGCACAGACCCGCATGCTTCTCCTGCTCGGGGTCACCCGGGGGGAGACGCTCCCGCGCGATCCTCAGGGTCTTCTGCGGGCTGCCGGTCCGTATCTCGTCGCCGCTGTCGGGACGGGCATTGGTGCGCGCGCATGCGTCAGACGACTGCCGTTTGCAGGGTCGATTGTCAGAGCGGGAGTCGCCTACGGCGGCACGCGAGCGCTCGGAACGGCCTTCTCCCGCCGCTAGCGCGGCCGCTCGCAGCGTGCGCAGGTGTGCCCCCGAGGCCGTTCGTCGCCGTGCTCTGTCCCGGGAGAGGCTGCGCCATCTCCCCTACCGGTGAGCGGCCCAGAAGTCCGGGTCGAAGCCCCTGGCAGAGCATGTCCGTCCGGACCGGGTCCTAGGATCGCATCGACACTGAGGATGTAACCGAGATCCGAAGGGAGTGCCGGTGCCGGACATTGAGCTCGCAGAAGAACTGCTCCAGATCGAAGAGGCCGATGCATGGTTCGAATACCTGGAAGCGACGCGCGCCCAGTCCGAGAAGCGGTACGCCGAGGTCGAGCCGTGGGCCTGGGCGCGCCTCAATCAGCGCCTCCGTGCCGTTCGTGCCCGTCGCACGCGGCTTCGGCCGGCCGCAGCCTGAGCCCAGATCGAGCACCTCTCGGCCGCGCGCGCATCGCGCACTGATACCCTGGAGCGCGAGGCCCTATTGAACATGGCCATGGTTTTTGACATCCGCTGCGCGAGGCCGGCACCCCGGTGGGGTTCTGTGCGCCCGCGCGCGCTACAACAGAGAGAGGCACCCTTTGCCCTGGTTTCGATGGAAGAACAAGAAGGACGAGCAGACCGCGCCCGCCGGCGCAACAACGGAGGTTCCGGCAGCTCCGACTGAGCCGCAGGTCGCGCAGGCGAGCAGCGTCACCACGTCGGCCGCACCGGGTGCAGAGTCCGAAGCGGAGGCACTGAGAAACAAGAGACGTCGCGGTAGCCGCGGCGGCCGTGGCCGTAAGCGGCCCGCCGGTGAGGGAGCTACGGGTGAGGGAGCCTCGGCTACCGGCTCGACTCCGGCAGCCGGGAAACAGACGAAGGATCCCGCCCGGGAGAAGCCCGAGCGCAGCCAGCGCGCGGAGCGCAACGCCGATCGGCGACGCACCGGTGGTCAGGGTGGCTCGACGCAGAGGCGGCGACAGCCCCCTCGTCGGGCACCGCTTCCGGCTGCCAAGCGCGAGTTGCTGATTTCGATCGACATCGGTGAGCAGCGCGTCGCGATCATCGAGGACGACCGTGTCGCGGAGGTCTACCTCGAGCGTCCCGAGCGCCGCTCGATCGCCGGGAACATCTATCTCGGCACCGTCGACAACGTGCTGCCCGGGATGGAGGCCGCGTTCGTCGAGATCGGTCTCGAGAAGAACGGCTTCCTCTACGTCGATGAGATCGTCGTACCGGAGCTCGAAGGCAAGCGGCATGGTAAGAAGATTCAGGATCTGATCAGCCGCGGCGAGCAGCTGCTCGTGCAGGCGGTCAAGGATCCGATGAAGACGAAGGGCGCCAGGCTGACGACGGAGATCTCACTGCCCGGCCGCTTCCTCGTCTACGTGCCGAATGGCGAAGGCCTTGGCGTCTCACGCAGGCTCGAGGACGCAGAGCGCGCCCGGTTGAAGGACATCATCAAGCGGCTCGAGGTGAAGGAGGGTGGCGTCATCGTCCGCACTGCGGCCGAGGGAGCCTCGGCGGAGGACGTCGAGCGCGACCTCGTCTTCCTGCAACGACTGTGGAAGACGATCCAGGCGCGGGCAAACGGCGCTGCAGCACCGAGCCTCGTCTACCAGGAGGCCGAGCTGCCACTCCGGATCGTGCGCGACCTCTTCGCCGGTGACTTCGTCTCGGCGCAGGTCGACAACGAGCGCACGCACAAGAGAATTGTGAGCTACCTCAAAAAGACGTCGCCGCACATGATCGAGCGCGTCCATCGATACAAGGAGAAGGAGTCGCTGTTCGAGAGCTCAGGCGTCGAGAAGGAGATCGCCTCGACCCTCGACCGACGCGTTGATCTTCCGTCCGGTGGGTATCTCGTCTTCGACTACGCCGAGGCGTTCACCGTGATCGACGTGAACACCGGCCGCTTCGTCGGCTCCCGGTCGAAGAACTCCAATCAGCGGCTCGAGGACACGATCACAAAGAACAACCTCGAAGCGGTGAAGGAGGTCGTGCGCCAGCTGCGGCTGCGCGATATCGGTGGAATCATCGTGATCGACTTCATCGACATGGCGAACCCAAAGAACCGGGCGTCGGTCGAGGACGCGCTGCGAGAGGAGCTAGAACGCGACCGGACGAAGACGTACGTCGTCGAGATCTCTCCTCTCGGTCTCGTCGAGATGACCCGTCAGAACGTCACTGATGGGCCGCGCGAAATCCTCACCCGCAAGTGCCCGACCTGCGCAGGCGACGGCATCGTCGTCTCCGACCACACGGTCGCCATGCAGGTCGAGCGTAAGTTGCGCGCGCTGGCCTCGCCCGGAAACCGTGTCCAGGCGTATCGCGTCGCGCTCCATCCCCGCGTCCTCGAGCTCGTCGTCGGTCGGGGCGGCGCCCGGCTCGCAGCGATCGAGGAGGTAACCCGGCGCCGGTTCTTCCTCGTCGCAGCGGAGGGTCACATCCACACCGATCACTTCTCCGTCCTCGCCGAGGGCAAGCTCGTCGACCTGCAGCCCGCTGTGGATATTGCCGAGGGCTCGACCGTCGAGATCAAGCTCGGCGAGCTTGGTCGCTACGATGCGACTGCGGGCGCAGGCAAGCTCGACGGGCTCGATGTCCTCGTGGCCGATGCGGCCAGGCTCGTCGGCAAGAAGGCAACCGTCACGATTGGCCGCGTCCTCGACGGGCAAGCCTTCGCCACACTCGTGCCAGTGGGCGGCGAGGGTGCCGGGCCGATCACGTTCGAGAGCGAAGCCGAGAAGCCCACGCGGGCTCCTGCCAAGCGCAGGAGCGCGACGCCCGAGGAGGGTGCAGTCGAGGAGCCGCCCGGCGACGATGCCTCGACCGAGACGATCTTCGAGACCGAGGCGCCCGTCGCGGATGCGGCAGACGCCGTTGAACCGGACGAGTTCGACGACCTCGACGAGGCCGACGATGTTGCCGATGGCGGGGACAGTGACGCCAGTGCGGCCGATCCTGCCGCCGACGGGGTCACTCCGGCGAAGAAGCGGACTCGCCGTGGTTCACGCGGGGGCCGCCGTCGTCGCAAGCCCGCCGGGGCCGGAGCGGCCGCGGGAGCCGGCGTGGAGGGCGCAGCAGCGACCGATCCGACGAGCGCACCGGAGGATGGCGCGGATGCGGTAACCGCTGCACCCGACGCAGAC
>JAYTJO010000102.1:0-1802 GCA_043730975.1 Thermoleophilia bacterium
CATCGCGCGGATCACCGACTGCGGGGTCATCGCCGAGACCTGCTCGGTCAGCACGTGACTCCCGTCGCGCATCACGGTCACGCGCTGGCAGAGGCTGAAAACCTCATCCAGTCGGTGGGAGATGAAGAGCACCGCAGCGCCGCGAGCGCGAAGCGTCTCCACGACCTTGAAGAGGCGCCCGACCTCGTTGAGCGTGAGTGCGGCGGTGGGCTCGTCCATCACGATCACTCGGGCTTCGGTGCGAAGGGCCTTCGCGATCTCGACAAGCTGCTGGTCGGCGATCGAGAGGCCGCGTGCAAGACGATCGGGGTCGATCCTCACGCCGAGCTGCTCGAACATCGCGGCCGCGGTGGTCCGCATCTGCTTGACGTCGATGCGCCGCCCGCGTCGCAGCGGCTGGTTTCCAACGAAGATGTTCTCGGCAACCGTGAGGTCGGGAAAGAGCGTGGGCTCCTGGAAGATGATCGCGATACCCGCCGCTTGGGACTGGGCCGTGTTGTCGAAGAAGACCTCGCGGCCATCGAGCAGCATCCTTCCCGCGTCTGGCCTGTAAACACCGCCCAGGATCTTGACGAGCGTCGACTTCCCGGCGCCGTTCTCTCCAACCAAGGCATGGGCCTCTCCGGCGCGAAGGTCGATCCGCCCGTTCGCGAGCGCCACAACCGCCCCGAAAAACTTCTCCGCGTCCTCGAGTGCGAGGATCGTCGTGTCGGGAATCGTTTCAGTCAAGGTGGAAGATCTCGTCGAGGCGAAGGAGCCCCTCATCGGGGCGGCGGCCGTCCAGATCGACGAAGAACTCGCCCATCTCTGCCTGCCAGCGGGCGTTGACCTCAGTCGCCTCCATCATTTGACGCGAGGCCTCAAAGTCGTCGGTCTCGACGTAGCCGATCAGCGTTCCCGACTCCGACAGGAAAAGGGAGTAGTTGCGCCAGCCGGCGGCGTGCAGCGCGTCGCGCATCTCTGGCCATACCGAAGCGTGGCGCTCGCGGTATTCGGTGAGAAGCTCACGGCGCACCTGAAGTTGAAAGCAAATTCGTTGCATGTGGTTGGCCGTCTCGACGGTGCGCTCGGGGCGTATCGCTCATCGCGGTACGCCCCGACGCCCCTACGTCGTCCGACGTCTAGAACTTAAACTTCGCGACGTTGGCCTTGGTGAACCTAAAGGGCGGGCCGAGGACAACCTCGGGGCCACCCGCACCCTTGACGATGGTGTACTTGCCGAGCTTCCCGGCGGTGAACGTCTCGCCGACCTTGCCGGTGATGACACCCGACGAGAGCGAGGAGGCCGCGTAACCCGCGAGGTAACCGAGGTCCTCTGGGTTCCACAGCGAGAACTCGGCTAGGGTGCCGTCGAAGATGTACTTCTTCATCTCGCTCGGTAGTCCAAGCCCGTTCAAGATGATCTTGCCCTTGTATTTGGGCGTGCGCGAAAGGTACTGCGCCGCGCTCGAGATGCCGACGGTCGTCGGCGAGGTGATCGCCTTGAGCTTCGGGTAGGCCTGGAGCAGGGCCTTCGTCTCGGAAAGCGACTTCGCCGGCTTGTCGTCACCGTAGGCGACCTTCACGAGCTTGATGTTCTTGTACTTGGGTTTCTTGAGCTCAAGCTTCATGAACTTGATCCAGGAGTTCTGGTTGGTCGCCGTCGATGTCGCCGACAGGATTGCCAGCTCACCCTTGAACTTCATCTGCTTCGCGATGTACTGGATCTGGCTGCGGCCGATGGTCTCGGTCACCGCCTGGTTGACAAAGAGTGATCGGCAGTTCACGTCGGAGTCGAAGCTCACGATCGAGATGCCCTTCGA
>JAYTJO010000103.1:0-3114 GCA_043730975.1 Thermoleophilia bacterium
CCGATCGTTCCCGTGCCGCAGTAGAGGTCGTACACCGTCTCCGTCCCGGTCAGCCCCGCAAACTCGCGGGCAATCGAGTAGAGCGTCTCGGCCATCGCAGTGTTCGTCTGGAGAAACGCGTTCGGTCGCACCCGGAAACGGAGCCCGAGGATCTCCTCCTCGATCGCATCCTCGCCCCAGAGCAGCACCGTCGGGAGGTTCGTGATCTCTGCGGGCGTCTCGTTGACGGCCCAATGAATCGAACGCACCTCCGGGAACTTCCGCAGCACCTCGACGAGATAGCCATCCTCGAACTTCTTCCCCTTGGCGGTCACGAGCTGAACGAGAACCTGCCCCGTGTTGCGGCCCTCCCGGAACACGAGGTGACGGAGGTAGCCCTTCTGGTCGGTCTGGTCGTACGCGACGAGCTTCTCCTCACGCGCCCAACCCTGTACGGCGTCGCGAATCCTGTTCCCGAGATCGCTCGTCAGCAGGCAGATCTCGAGCGCAAGAACCTCGTCCCAGCGACCCGCACGGTGGAAGCCGAGCGCCGGACCGTCTGGCGTCTGCGTAAAGGAGTACTCGAGCTTGTTGCGGTAGTGGTACTGCGAGGCAGCGGGCACGATCGGGTCGATCGGCGGCTCGGCGATGCCACCGAGGCGGACGAGGGCGTCTCGCACCTGCGCGGCCTTTGACTCGAGCTGGCGGTCGTAGGCGTAGTCCTGGAAGCGACAGCCCCCACAGGCACCGAAGTGCGGGCAGGGCGCGACAACTCGGTCGGGGCCTGGGGTGAGGATCTCCAGCGCGGTCGCTTCGGCGAAGCCTCGCTTCACCTTGGTAACGCGGGCGCGGACAGTATCGCCGGGCAATCCGCGTCGCACGAAGACGACGAAGCCGTTCAGGCGCGCGACGCCGTTCCCGCCGAAGGCGAGCGAGTCGACGTGGAGCTCGAGCTCCTCACCATTCGAGACGGGGGCGGCCATGACGACGGAGCCTAGCCGCGATCCGGACTACTGCAGGACGCTGACGAACACTGACCTGTCTCGCGGCCCATCGAACTCGCAAAAGAAGATCCCCTGCCATATTCCGAGGGCGAGCGTCCCGTCGTCGCGCAGCGGAATCACGACGCTCGACCCCATGAACGCGGCCCGGATGTGCGTCGGCGCGTTCTCCTCCCCCTCCTCGATGTGCTCCCATGACCACTCGGACGGCACGATGCGCTCGAGGGCGGTCTCGAAGTCGCGCGCGACCGCCGGGTCGGCGTGCTCGTTGATCGTCACCCCCGCCGTCGTGTGCGGCACGTAGACGAGCGCAGCCGAGCCCTCCTGACCCGCGACGGCATCGCGGACGCGCTGCGTGATATCGACGAGCTGACTCTGCCGCTCGGTCTTGACCTCGAGTTCGACCACGCGAGACTAAAGCGCGCCGCCGGCCGCGGGGGGCGCCCCGACCTCGAGTGGGTTCGCGGCACCACCAGACTCACGCGCGAGGTAGTCCTCGACGAGCATGACGTTGTCGCGCACGCGCTCTACGACCTGGAGGAGCGCCGACATCGACGAGACTTCCTCGCGCTGCTCCTGGAGGAACCAGTGCATGAACTGCTCGGCAACGAGGTCGCCGTTCTCCCGTGCAATCACCGCGAGCTGAGAGATCTGCGCCGTCACGCGCTTCTCCTGGTCGAGCGCGAGCGCGACAGGAGCAACGTCGTCCGCGAAGGCCGTCTGCGGGGCCGCGACTGCCGGAGTCGTCACGTCGTCACCCGAGTCGAGGAGGTACTGCACCATCATCATCGCGTGATTCCGCTCTTCGACCGACTGCTGGTAGAAGTGAGCCGCGAGCTGCGGCAGCGTCTGCGCGTCGTAGTGGACTGCGATTGCGATGTACTGCTGCGAAGCGCCGAACTCGTACGCGATCTGCTCGTTGAGTTTCTCCTGAAAGGTTGTCATAGAAGGGAATCTAGCGAGCCGGGCTAGCATGGTTCGATGGCAGGCATCCCTGACAGCCTCAAGGGCCGAAGTTACACGCGCGTCTCGGACTGGTCGAAAGACGAGCTCGAGCTGGCCCTCGATCTGGCCGACGAGCTGAAGCAGGAGCGGCTCCGCCGCAAGGAGCTCCGCGTTCTGCCCGGCAGGACGATCGGGATGATCTTCCACAAGCCGTCGACGCGCACCCGCGTCGGGTTCGAGGTCGGGATCGCCGAGCTCGGCGGGATGGCGCTCTACCTCCCTGCCGGCGACCTCCAGCTGGCGCGGGGCGAGAGTTACCGTGACACGGCGCTCGTGCTCTCGCGCTTCGTCAGTGCACTCCTGATTCGCACGTTCGACCAGGACGAGGTGGACATCTTCGCCGAGCATGCCTCGATCCCGGTCATCAACGGGCTGACAGATCTCGCCCACCCGTTGCAGGCTCTTGCCGACGCGATGACGATTCGTGAGCGACTCGGCGGCCTCGAAGGCGTTCGTCTCACCTATCTCGGTGACGGCAACAACGTGTGCCATTCGCTGATGCGCCTCGCCGCGCGCTTCGGCATGCACTTCACGGCTGCATGCCCCGTCGGCTACGAGCCGTCAGCCGACGTCGTCACGGCTGCGCAGGCGGACGCCCTCGTGAGCGGTGGCTCCGTCCGACTCACATCGGATCCGCTCGACGGCTCGGACGCGGCCGACGTTCTTTACACCGACGTCTGGACGAGCATGGGCCAGGAGGAGCAGCGCGAGCAGCGGCTTCTCGATCTCGAGCGCTTCAGCCTCGATGGTGAGCTCCTGTCCGTCGCGAGCCGCGAAGCGGTCGCGATGCACTGCCTCCCCGCCCATGTCGGCGAGGAGATCACCGAAGACGTTCTGTACGGCCCCCGGTCGCTCGTGTGGGATCAGGCAGAGAATCGCCTCCACACCCAGAAGGCGATCATGGCGCTCGTGATCCGCTGACGGCCCAGATGACCTTCGACGATCACGTGAAGGCGGCACTCGACTCGCTGCCCGCGGACATCGCGAGCGCCTTCGACAACATCGTCCTGCTGATCGAGGACGAGCATCCCGAGGATCCTGACCTGTTCGGCCTTTACGAGGGGATTCCCCTCCCGGATCGCGGCGACATGGCAGGGGAGCTGCCCGACCGAATCACCATCTTCCGCAT
>JAYTJO010000104.1:0-5020 GCA_043730975.1 Thermoleophilia bacterium
AGCGAGTAGCTGAACGCTGTGCGGATCACACGAAGCTCCCCGATCGCCCCCGAGGAGACCAATTCAGCGAGCCGGGCGGTCTGCGGATGGTGCCGATACATGAACGCTTCGGAGAGGTGCAGTCCTGTTCGTTCCGCGGCATCGAATGCCGATTCCACATCGGCGATGTGCCGGCTGAACGGCTTCTCGCACAGCACGTGCTTACCCGCCTCGAGCGCCCGGATCGACCATTCGCTGTGCATCGTGTTCGGCAACGGGATGTATACCGCCTCGACGTCGGGATCGGCAAGCAGCTCGTCGTAGGTGGCGTACGCGCGCTCGATGCTCCAGGTGCGAGCGTATTCCTCGGCCCGATCGGCGGTGCGGCTGGCGACCGCCACCACTTCGACCTCATCCGATTCCGCGGCGCCTGCGAGCAGCTTCCCGTTGATATCTGCGGTCGAGACGAGGCCCCACTTCACTGCTCGTGTCATTCTGTTTGCTCCTTCACGGTGTCGAGTGCCGGGTACAGCGCTCGGAAGCGCGCATAGGTCTCCTCGTAGACTGCCTGCCAGGCGGGATCCGGGTCGACGGTGGCGCGCACGTGGACGCAACGGCCGACGGCGTCCGGCACGTCCGCGAAGACGCCGCCCGCGACGCCACCGAGAAGCGCAGCCCCGAAAGCTGATCCTTCCTCCACGGCTGTGAGCTCGATGGGCAGGCCCAGGGCCGAAGCGACGATGCGGAGCCACAGCCCACGAGCGCCACCGCCCGAGGCACGCGCCCTGTCGCAGGGGCCGCCGAGGTCTCTGACGAGCTCGAGTGAGTCGCGAAGGCCGAACGCGACTCCCTCGAGAACGGCCCGTACGAGCGCACCGCGGTCGTGTCGGAGCTCGAGGCCCGTGAAGGCGGCGCGCGCGGACGGGTCTGCGTGCGGCGTCCGTTCGCCCGCGAGGTAGGGGGCGAACAGAAGACCGTCGACGCCGGGGCCCCAGGCCTCGGCCTCGGCGACGAGATCCGCGAAGGATGCCTCCGGCGCCAGCCGATCGCGCAGCCACTGCAGCGATCCCGCGGCGGAGAGCATCACACCCATCGCGTGCCACTGGCCCGGAACGGCATGGCAGAAGGCGTGCACGCGGGCCTGCGGGTCACTCGCGAACGCGGGGAGAGCCGCAAACACGACGCCCGACGTGCCCATCACAATCGACAGAGGCCCAGGACGGTCGATCCCCACGCCGAGGGCCGCTGCAGCACAGTCCCCCGCGCCCGCCGCAACCGGGATTCCTTGTGACAAATCGTCACAAGCAATTGTGGTGCCGGAGACCTCGGGCGATTCGAGGAGCCGCGGCAGCATCGTGGGATCGATGTCGAGGGCGTCGAGCACCTCGGTCGACCAGATGCGGCTCGCGACGTCGAGCAGGAGCGTGCCGGACGCATCGGCGACATCGGTCGCCCACTCGCCCGTCAGTCGCAGCCGCACGTAGTCCTTCGGCAGCATGATCCGTGCGATCCGGCCGTACGCCTCCGGCTCGTGGCGGCGGAGCCAGAGCAGCTTTGGTGCGGTGAACCCCGTCAGCGCCCGGTTTCCCGTGAGAGCGATCAGCCGGTCGAGTCCTATGCGCTCCTCGATCTCGGCGCACTCGGCCGCAGTTCGCTGGTCATTCCAGAGAATGGCGGGACGGACGACCCGCCCGGCTGCATCGAGGGCGACGAGGCCGTGCATCTGACCCGAGAGGCCGATCCCTGCGATCTCGAGTGATCCGAGGTCAGCGATCGCAGCCCTCGTCGCACTCCACCAGTCCTCCGGGTTCTGCTCCGACCAGCCGGGCCGCGGGGTCGATAATGGATACCCGCGCTCGGCGCGGCCGACGATCTCCCCCTCGGGCCCTACGGCGATCGCCTTGACCCCGGTCGTGCCGATGTCGAGGCCAACCATCACGGTGGTCAGCCGGGCTCCATCGTTTTGCGTGCTCGCGAGGCGCTCGTCCGGTTCGTCAGGACGCGCGGGGAAGGGGTCAGGCAGGCCGGAAGCCTTCATGACACCTTCCCCGCGCGGAGCGCACCGTCCGGGTGGCACCACCTGCAACCGAAGAAATGGGGGCCACCCAGACGGGGAGCGGCCTGGCAGGCCGGACGAGATGCAACGCCCGCGCAAAACGGTGGATCCCGGCTAACGTCAGCGGACATGGAGGTGACCCGATTCGCCGACGGCCTCTGGCGCTGGACGACCTACTACGAGGAGTGGCGTGACGAGGTCGGCTGTGTCTACTACGAGGGCCCCGACGCGATCGTCCTGATCGATCCGCTCGTGCCGATCGAGACGGCCGAGGCGGCACGGTTCTGGAAGGCGCTCGACCGCGACGTGGCGCGTGTGGCGCTGCCTGTTCACGTCTACATCACGGTCTTCTGGCATGCACGAAGCGCGGGCGATATCGTCCGGCGCTACGGCGGCACTCTCCATGCAACGAGCCGGGCGCGCGCCGCGAACGAAAAACGCACGGGCGTTGCTCCCTCGGTCTTCAGGCCGGGTGACCCGCTGCCGGGTGGGATCGAGGCGTTGCCGACCGGCCGCTCTACCGAGGTCGCCTACTGGATTCCCGAGCATGGAGCGATCGTGTCCGGTGACGTGCTGCTCGGAGCGGATACCGGCGGCCTGCGCCTCTGCCCGGAGTCGTGGCTCCCGACGGGGATCGGCCACGAGCAGCTGCGCGCGGCCCTCGAGCCGTTGCTCGATCTGCCTGTGGAGCGTGTGCTCGTGTCGCACGGCGATCCGGTGATCGAGGATGCGAGAGCGCGACTCCGCGGAGCGCTCACGCTCGAATAGCGTTCTCACGCGCACAGCTCCCGCGCCACGGCAAGATAGGCATCGTGGCAGCGTTCGAGCGAGACGAGGTCGACCCACTCGTCAACACCGTGAATGTCGCCGACGATCGGGCCGAAGAGGACGGTTGAAATACCCGCGCCCGCGAGCAGGGCGGAATCCGCCCAGAAGGAGACGCCTCCCACATCCTCGTGACCGAGATGTCGAAGCAGAGCAGTGACGACGGGGGCGGCGGCGACGGTTTCGAACGGACCTCGGCTGAACGGGAGGCTGACGGTCGCTCCCGTGCCAGCAGCGATCTCCTGCAGCTCCCGCATCACGTGATCCGGCGTCTCGCCGGGGACGGTCCGCCGCTCGCCCTTCAGCAGACAACCCGCCGGGTAGCTCGAGTACTCCTGCCCACCCTCGATCACGGCGGCGTGAACGGAGCCCGTGCCGAGGAGCGGGTGACCGACGCCACCTCGGAGCCGTGCGTCGAGCGCCGCGATCCCCGAGAGCACCGGCCCCATGGCCGCAATCGCATCGATCCCGAGATCGGGGCGCGATCCGTGCGCGGCACGCCCGACCGTCTCGACCTCGAAGGCGACGAAACCCTTGTGGGCGACTGCGACGACCTCGTCTGTCGGCTCCGTGACGATCGCCGCATCGGCGGAGGTGCGCCGAACGAGCGCCTCGGTGCCGAGGCTGGCAACCTCCTCGTCGGCCACGGCCGCGACGATCACGTCCCCCCGAAACCCCTCCCGAACGGCCGCCGCTCCCACGAGCATGCTGGCTGCGAGCGAGCCCTTCATGTCCCCAGCCCCGCGCCCATACAGGCGACCGTCACGGATGACCGGCGTGAACGGGTTTGCCACGCCCGCGACGCCAACGGTATCCATGTGCGCGTTCAGAAGCAGCGAGCGCCCGCCACCAGTCCCGCGCGCGACACCGACGATGTTGGGTCGGCTTGGGGCAGCCTCGTAGAGGTCGACCTCGAGGCCGGCGTCCTCGAGCCACGTCGCGACGAACGCCGCGATCTCCGTCTCACCGACTCCGTCGGGAACGAGATCGGGGTTCGTCGACTCGATCGCGACGAGTCGCCCCGTCAGCTCCGCCAGATCGTCGAGGACGCTATGCACCGAGCGCGGCGTACACGATCTCGTAGGCGCGGACCGCGTCCTTCGTGCTCTGGGCTTCGCGCAGGGCTGCGTCGTCGATCTTCGCTGCCACGGAGTCGATGAAGTTCCACTGCAGCACCGAACGCTTCACGGCCGCGACCGCGTCCTCGGTGTACGGATAGAGATCGAAGCCGAGCCTTTCGCCGTTGGCACCGTAGTTCGCACGGCGTAGCTCGACCGCGAGCTCGAGCGTCTCCATGAATGCCGTGGCTCCGACCATGTTGTCGTCGTCGAAGGTGCCCCAGCCGGAGTTCGCATGCTGGTGGCCGAGCAACCCCTCGGCAGCGAGCAGTGCGACGTACTCGCCGAGGTTCTCGCCATTCATGATCAGGTGCTGCCAGTCCATGTTGACCTGGACGTTCGTGATCCCCTGCGCCCGCAACGTGTGGATCACGTGCAGCGTCATGCCGATGTTGCGCATGAAGATCTTCATCGCCGGCTCCGAGTTCTTGTGCTCGAGGAACAGCTTCACCCCGTGCTTGTCGCACGTCTGCGCCGCCTCGGCGATGCCCTCGATGAACCACTCCCACGCCTGCGCGTACGAGGTCTGGAAGGGGTAGTTGTAGCCCTCGATTCCGGGCCAGCAAATCATGTTCGCCCCGACGGCGCCTGCCATGTCCGCGGTCTCGCGCGTCAGCCGGCGTGCCTCCGCGCGCGTTGCCGCGTCCGGCGACGTGAGGCCACCTCGCCCGAAACGCGAATCCGTGTGCAGTCCGGTGCAGACCGCCGCGATCCCGTGGCCGTCGAGCGCCCCACGCACCTCGTCGAGATTGTCGGGATTCAGCTCGCCCGGGTAGTGAAACTCGTAGTCGTCCATCAGGTCGCCGAGACCCTCGACCGCGCGATGCACCTTGTACGCCGTCGACTCGTTCGTGTGCTCGGGCTGATAGCCCATGGGCACGAAACGAGTGATCATCGGGCCGAGAGCCCAGATTCCAAGGGACGTCTTCATCGTGTTCTCCTCGCGGTCAGGGGGTGGCTCGTAGTATGTCCGAGACGGCGGTTTCGATTGAGAGGAGCGAGCGCGTGAGCGACAACGCAGGTGGAATCGGCGCGCAGGTGA
>JAYTJO010000105.1:0-1898 GCA_043730975.1 Thermoleophilia bacterium
TCGCAGTCGGCCCGACGCTGGGCGAAGTTCTCAGCGCAACCCAGGATCTCGACGTCAGCGTCGCCTATGCGATGACCCCGCGCCCGTTCGACGCCGAGGGCCTGAGGGACGCGCTGACCGGCACGGACGTCGTTCTCGTCGAGCCATACCTGGCGGGGACGTCGGCGGCCAACGTCGCCGAGGCACTCAGAGATCGGCCGACTCGACTCCTTGCCCTTGGTGTGCGAGACGTGGAGCTGCGACGGTACGGATCGCCCGCGGAGCATCGCGCGGCCCAGGGACTGGACGCGAGGGGACTCCGGGCATCGATCACGGAGTTCATCGACTGATCCACCGACGGCGGGGGAGAGTCACAGGTCGCGACCCCCCTCAAACTGGCCCTTCAGAATCGCGCGAAGCGCGGCATCTACGCATCCCCGACGAGCTCGAGCGCGCAGGAGTTGATGCAGAACCGCTCGCCCGTCGGGCCGGGGCCGTCCGGGAAGACGTGACCGAGATGGCCGCCGCAGGCGGCGCACGTCACCTCGGTGCGAATCATCCCGTAGCTCCTGTCGACATGCGTGTCGACGCTTTCGAGCGATGCCGGCTCGACGAAGCTCGGCCAGCCGGAGCCCGAGTCGAACTTCGCGTCCGAGCGGAACAGCTCGGTTCCGCATCCGGCGCAGCGGTACATACCGGGGGTCTTCTCATCGGTGTAGGCGCCAGTGAACGCCCTCTCGGTCCCTTTCTGGCGGAGTACGGCGTACTGCTCGGTGGTGAGGCGGGCACGCCACTCGGCGTCGGTCAGCTGTGTTTTCTCATCCATATTCATGACCGTACCGTCAGAGCCGGGGTCTGAGCGTTACAGGACGACGAGCGAGACGGCGACGAATTGTACGGACGCCGCAGCGACGACGAGCGCGTGGAAGATCTCGTGGTACCCGAACGTGGCGGGAAACGGGTTCGGTCGGTGCGTGGCATAGACGATGGCGCCGAGGGTATAGAGCACGCCACCGATCATCACGAGAACCGAGCCGGGCAGGCCGACGCCGGAGAGCATCTGCGGGATCGTGATCACGCCGACCCAGCCGACGGCGATGTAGGCGAGCACCGACACCCACTTCGGCGCGTCCAGCCAGAAGAAGTTGAGCACGAGGCCGAGTGCCGCGCCGAACCAGACCGTCGCGAGGACAATCCAGCTGATCGCTCCCTCGAACGCGAGGAGCGCAAAGGGCGTGTACGTCCCGGCGATGAAGAGGAAGATCGTCGAGTGGTCGAGGCGCCGGGCCCAGACGCGCCGCGCCGCTGTCTTGAACGGGTAGCGGTGGTACAGGGCGCTCGCTCCGAACATCGCGACAAGGGCCATGCCATAGACCCAGGCCGCGAACCGCGGCAGCGCTCCGTCAGCAAGAACGACCAGCACGAGTCCAGCCGCGATCGCGACGAAGAACGCCCAGAGGTGAGACATCCCGCGCAGGCGGGGCTTCTCGATCATCGCCATACCCCCATTGTGCCTGGTTGCCCAGGCCCCGTTCGTCAGCCGTCGCCGGAAGGCTTCGGATAGCAGTACGGTATGCCTCCTGCGCACTCTCGCCACACTCCTCGGACTGCCCGGGTCTCATCGAATGAGCAGCGACCCCTTCACAGCGTCGATGGGCGGCGTACTCCGACCGGCACTTGTTGCAGAGTTGATCTCATGAGCTCCGCAGCAATCCCCACGATCCCGATCTCGTGGTACGTCGACCCGGAGGCGCGTTCCCGCGAGGAGAGGCTCGTTCTCGCGCCCGGGTGGTCGTACATCGGGGACGCCAGTGACGTCACCGAGCCGGGAACGTTCATGACGGCGCAGCTCGGCAACGTCCCGATCGTCGTCACCCGTGACGGCGAGGGTGAGCTTCGTGCCCTCGCGAACATCTGCC
>JAYTJO010000106.1:0-6634 GCA_043730975.1 Thermoleophilia bacterium
CGTAGAGTGCCACGGGATCCTGTGAGCCGCCTGTGCGGCGGCTGTGGATGCGAGACGAGCTTGGATCAGGCCCCGGCCACCGCGGCCGGCAGGACGAGTTCCACCGCGTCGCCAACCCGCACGATCCCGGGCCGAATCACAACGGCGTTGAGGGCGATGCGACCCCGGAACCGGCGGCCTATGTCTTTCAGCACCTCGGGGTCTCGCTCGAGCGTGTCGGGGTCGACCGTCGTCATCGGACACCGCGCCCGCAGCGAGTCGAGCCAGATCACCGCGTCGCCGATATGGAGCTCCGCTCGTTCCCACTCACGCTCGGCGAGACCCTCCACGCCACCGATGACGATGTTCGGCCGCAGCCGGCGAACGTCACGACCGAACTCGGTCACGGCGCCGTCGGTTGCAACGAGGAGCGGGAGAATGTCGAACCGGGCGAGCCCGTCGAACGCGGCAAGCTCCGCGTCGTCACCTGCAGCCGCCCGCACGAGCGCGAGCGCCTCGGGGGAGTCCCAGGGATGACCGTCTACGAGCGGTCGATCGGCCGGATCAAGGCTGCCGTGAAGGCCGAGGAGCCTGTGCTGCCGCCGCGACGTCCGAACCCCCTCCGGGCCACGGACGTGGACGATCCGGTCGCCCGGGATGCCGTCGGCGGTGAGCTCTGCCGACTCGAGGCGCTCGCCGGCGAGCGTCTTCACCGGGTAGCGCCAGAGCTGCTCGACGAAGAAGCTCATTGCGATGCCTCGATGAGAAGCGCAGCCGCCTCGCGCGCCGCAACGATCGGCTCGCAGGAAGAGAGCACGGCTGCCTCGACCATGGCACCGTCGAGAAGCACACCGATCATGCGGCCAAGCCGCTCCGGATGGGCGTAGCCACCGTCGGCTGCGAGTGAAGTGAGATACGTCAGCAGAGCCACCTTGTGCGCGGCGATGATTCGCCGGTGGGCGTCGTCGATCTCGGCCGTCTCGGCGGCGGAGTTGACGAAGGCGCAGCCGCGGTAGCCGGGCGTCGCCGCCCACTCCGCGATCGCGTCGAAGGCTGCGAGGAGCGGCTCCTCGCCGGCCGCGGCGCGAAGGGCGACGGATGAGGTGAACCACTCCATCCAGGTCGTGTGGCGGTCGGTCAGCCAGGCGGCGACGAGCACCCGCTTGGACGGATAGAGGCTATAGAGACGCCGAAGCGAGACGCCCGAGTAGTCGCGGATGTCGGCCATCCCGACCCTCGCAATCCCCCGCGCGTAGAAGACGGCGCTCGCCGACTGGAGCACGGCCGCGCGGGCCGTGTCGTCGTCAATCGTGGCGGCCGGGCTCACCGGAGCGGTATCCCGCTGTCGTCGCCCTCGGCCCTCGGGCCATGAATCCTGCGCTCGGCCTCCGTGATCGCGAGATCGTTGATACTCGCCTCACGGCGCTGCATCAAGCCGTCCGCATCGAACTCCCAGAGCTCGTTGCCGTAGGAGCGAAACCAGTTGCCGCCGGTGTCGTGCCACTCGTACTGGAAGCGCACCGCGATCCGGTCGTCGCCGAACGTCCAGAGATCCTTGCGCAGGACGTAGTCGAGCTCGCTCTCCCACTTCCGCGCGAGAAAGGCGCGGATCTCCTCCCGACCGGTGACGAACTCATCGCGATTGCGCCAGACGGAATCGACGGTGTAGGCGGCGGCGACGCGGTCGGGGTCGCGGGTGTTCCACGCCGCCTCGGCGGCGAGCACCTTCTGGCGCGCGGTCGTCGCGGTGAACGGTGGGACGGGAGGGCGAGGGGTCACGGCGGCTCCTTGATGAGAATGACTGTTCTCATGATAGGAGAACGATCATCCTCATGTCAAGTCGGGAGGCTGCCCGCCGAGGGAGTTTCAGGCGAAGGCGCGCCGCAACTGCACGAACAGCGCGTCGAGCCACAGTGCCGGGTTCACGTTGAATTCCTCGGCCGAGCGCCAGGATTCGCGCACGAGGGCCGCCGCGCGCTCCGGGCCACGGCCGAGATCGAGCGCGACGTCCGACCGGAGCTCTGTGAGGTGGTCGGCGTGGATCACCGTCGCCTCCGCCCCGTTCGCAACGACAACGAGGTCGCGGTACCACGCCGCGAGTTCCTCGAGTTGGGCGAGCATCTCCTCCCGCTCCGCGCCACGCTGCACGCGCTTGACCCGCTGCTCGGCCTCCTTCGGGCTCAGGTCGAGACCGCCCACCACGGTCTCCTCGGCCTCCCTGGCGGCGTCTCCTCTGAGGCGGATCGCCTCGAGCAGCGTGCTCGACGCCTCGGCGGAATGAAAGGCCGCCTCGGCGTACGGGCCGCGGGCGGCCGCGATGATCGCCGACCGGCGGGCCCGGACGGCAGGATCGATCAGGCGCGCGGCGCGGTCAAGCCGCCCCGCGGCGACACGGGCAATCGCGGTCGCCTCGTTCTCGGACAACTCGGGTGCGCGCTCGTCCAGCCACCCGCGCACGGCACGTTCGGAGAGGCGCCGGAACGGCACCGGCTGACAGCGCGAGCGGATCGTCTCCGGAATCGGGCCGAGCTCATCGGCGACCAGCACGATCGTCGCGTACGCTGGCGGCTCCTCGAGATCCTTGAGCAGCGCATCGGCAGCGTCAGGGTTGAGCCGGTGCGCCCCGAGCAGGAGGTAGACGCGACGATCGGCCTCGAACGGGCGCAGGTGAAGGTCGTGATGGAGCTCGCGGATGACGTCGATTCTGATCATGTCTCCGAGCGGCTCGACGACCCTCAGGTCGGGATGCGTGCGTTCGACGACCCGGCGTGGATCACCGAGCAAGGCACCGGCGAAAGCAAAGGCGGCAGCCTCTTTCCCGACACCCGCGGGCCCGTGAAAGAGGAACGCGTGCGCCCCTCCCTCGGCGAGCACGGATGCGAGCAGCCGCTTCGCTTCGGCCTGTTCAGGAATCGCGGCGAAGGGCTCCATAGATCTCCTCGGCGATCAGCTCGGGTGCAGTGGATCCGTCGACGGTCACGTATCGCTCGGGAAAGAGCGCCGCAAGCTGCCGAAACGCGTCAGCCGCCCGCGCATGGAACCCGGCGTCCTCACGCTCGATGCGGTCGCGCTCCTCGCTCATGCGTGCAACGGCCCGACCCGCCTCGATGTCGATCAGGATCGTGAGGTCGGGCATCAGGCCCTCCACCGCAGCGAGGTTGAGCTCGAGCACGCGATCGAGACCGAGTCCCCGGGCGACTCCCTGATAGGCGACCGACGAGTCGACATACCTGTCACAGAGCACGGTCGCTCCACGGGCGAGCGCAGGCCGGATCAGCTCCTCGACGTGCTGCGCGCGTGACGCCGCGTACAGCGCCGCCTCGGCCCACGGGGCCATGTCGCCACCGTGGAGGACGAGATCGCGGATCTCCTCCCCGAGCGGCGTCCCGCCCGGCTCACGCGTGATCACGACCTCGGCGCCCTCGGCTTCGAGGCGCGCGGCGAGCATGTGAACCTGCGTTGTCTTGCCGGAGCCGTCGAGCCCCTCGAAGGTGATGAACATCTACCAGTAGATTACGGCGATGACGGTCATCGTTACCGGTGGTGCCGGTTTCATCGGCTCCCACGTCGTGGAAGCACTCCTCGCGCGAGGCGATGAGGTGCATGTCGTGGACGATCTCTCGACGGGGTTCCGAGAGAACGTTCCGGCCGCCGCAAGCCTCCACGTGCACGACGTCCGCGATCCTCTCGACAAGATCGCGCAGGAGACGGGAGCACGCTCCTTCGTCCACCTCGCCGCTCAGGCCGACGTACGCGTGTCGGTCTCCGAGCCCGATCGCGATGCGGCGATCAACGTCGTCGGCACCGTGAACGTGCTCGAGGCTGCTCGAGTCGTCGGTGCCCGCGTCGTTTTCGCCTCGACCGGCGGGGCGATCTACGGCGAATGCCAACGACCGGCCCGCGAGGACGATCCCTGTCTTCCCCTCTCGCCGTACGGGGCGGCGAAGCTCGCCGGCGAAGGCTACCTCGGCGCGTTCGCCCGGCTCTACGGCGTTCCCCACGTGGCGCTGCGCTTCGGCAACGTCTATGGCCCGCGCCAGAATCCACACGGCGAGGCAGGGGTCGTCGCGATCTTCCTCGGTCGACTCCAGAGCGGCGAGCCGTGCCGTATCTTCGGGGACGGCTCCCAGGGGAGGGACTACGTCTACGCCGGTGATGTCGCACGGGCGACGGTCGCGGCGCTCGACAGCGATGTCGGCGGCGTGTTCAACATCGGCACCGGAATCGCGACCACCGTGCTCGAGCTCTACGACGTCTGCCGTTCGGTCGCCGGCTCGGATGCGCCACCAATCCATGAAGCGGAGCGACCGGGCGAGCTCGGTCGGAGCGTGCTCGATGGAGAGCGCGCGGCGACGGCTCTCGACTTCCGCGCGGAGACGTCTCTCGCGGCCGGCGTCGCTGCCACCTGGGACGCCCTGCCACCGCTCGGGTAGCTCCGGAAGAAGGAGCGAGGTGCTCCCGGGCGAAGGATTCCGCCGTGGACGTCTCCTTCCATCACCATGAGCAGCTCGTGCGCCCCTGGCGCACTGCGGCATTCGTGGCGGCCGCGGTCGCAGCGGTGGAACTCCTCATTCTCATCGTCGTCGGCGGTGCGCTGATCGCGAAGGCGTCGACCGGCGCTTCGGCGAAACCCGCGCAGAAGGCAGCCGTCACGAGGACAGCGGTCGCAAAGACCGGGTCGACCACCGCCGCAGCGAAGCCGCGCCGCGCGGTCGTTCCGGTCGCACACCTGACCCGCACACGCGTCTCCGTTGTGGTGCTCAACGGCAGCAGCAGGCAGGGCGCCGCCGCCGCGACGGCTGGGAAGGCGTCCCGCCGGGGCTATCGCATCGGCGCCGTCGCGAACGCACCGGGCTCCGACTTCACGCGCACGCTCGTCATGTATCGGAAGGGGTTCGAGGGAGAAGGCCGCCGGCTCGCGAGCGACCTCGGGATCGGAATCGTCGGCCCTCTCGACGGCATCCGCACAGCACAGCTGCACGGCTCGCACGCCGTCGTCGTCATCGGCGGCTGAGCTTCCTCACCGACCGCAGGCAGGGTTCTCCGTGTCGTTCACTGCATCCCTCGCGCGATCCAACTCGCTGCCCGCGTAGAAGAGGCTGCTCTTCGGGTCGAGCGTGTAAGCGGCGTTGAGCGCGGAGTACGCACCACAGAGATCACCCTTGATGTAGCGGAACAGGCCGAGCTCGTACCACGTGGCAGGGTTCTCGGGCTGGAGGCGGGTCGCCTGTACGTAGAGCACATCGGCGCCGGACAGGTCGTCGGCCGCCGTTGCGACGGTCGCTCGAGCGTAGAGCGGCTCCGTCGAGAGCGGGTTCAATCGCTGTGCGCGGAGCGCAGCAGAGCCCGCCGCGTCGAGCCTGCCTTCGCTGCTCTTCCGGTAGGTGACCTCGACCGAGCGGGTCGAGAGCGCCGGTGCCACGAGCACCCAACCGGCGGCGACGGCTGCCACAACGGCACCGGCCGTTACGAGCCCGCCGGCCCTCGCTGCCGCCGGCCGGCCGGCGCCGAGCAGCACCGCCGAGACGAGCATCGTCGGTGCCGCGACGGCGAGGAAGTCGAGGCTGAGATCGACAAGGGCGTGCAACGCAAACGCGAACGGGAGTGCGACGAGTGCGACTGCGGCGGCGCGCTCCTCTTGCTCGAGCCGACGGAGCGTCGCGCGGATCCCGAGCGCAAGCCCGACGACGAACGTGAAGCCGAGAAGGAATCCTGGCAGGCCCGTCTCGGAGAGAAGCTGGAGCGGGACACTGTGCGGCGAGCTGACGTTCTCGGCGTCGTTCCGCACGCGCTTACGCGCGATCTCGAACGTCGACGCACCTGTCCCTCCCGCCGGGTTGACCCGGAAGACCTGCCAGGACTCTCCCCACCAGACAGTGCGATTGTTGGTTTCCAGCTGCCCGAAGCGGCCTGGGCCGTTGACGACCTCCCCCGAACTCGCAAGCTGATGCGTGACCCAGGTGACGGGGTTCCCCACCGCGGCCACGAGTCCGAGGAGGCCGGCCGCGAACAGAGCCGCCGCGGCGCCGAGAAGGCCGTGGACGACAGCGCGTCGCCGTGTCTCGACGAGTCGGGCAACGGGCACTTTGCTGACGGCGAAGAGGACGACCACCACGCCGAGCAGGGCCAGCACGCCGAGGACGGCACCGCTCGAGACACGATCCTGGGATGCGACGCCGTCCTCCACGAGCGCGGGTTGCGTGAAGGCCCAGCCGGCGACAAGGAGGCCGGGGCCACACGCGAGGAACGCGAACAGTGCAGCCTCTACACGATCAGCCGTCAGCGCGAGCACGAGAGCGATGACGGCGAGTCCGGCGACGAGTCCGGTACGCGACTGCGTCAAGAGGATCACGAGCGTTGCGACGTAGAGCAGAAGTGCGCCGAGCGGCCGACCGAAGCGATCGTGCACTGTCGCCACGAGCCATAGCCCGAGACCAAGGGCGGCGTCGGCAAGGAGCGCGAGGGCGTTCCAGTAACCGATCGACCCTCGCAGCCGAGCGACGCGACCTGCGTCATCCGGACCGAGCGCGGGCACGGCCTTCCCGAGCAGAGCCCAACAGAGGACAGCGCCGAGGGTGGCGGCGAGAACAAGCGCGACGACCCGCACGGGACGGCCAGGGAGGACGGCAGCTGCCAGTCCGACAACACCGAAGGC
>JAYTJO010000107.1:0-4035 GCA_043730975.1 Thermoleophilia bacterium
TCGAACCTGGGATCACGGGACCAAAGCCCGTTGCCTTACCGCTTGGCTACGCCCCAGTGAATCGGGAAGTCGAGTGTACCCCGCCGTCCGGTTGCACACGAAGGTGGGTCGCGGCGAACACCCTGTCGCGCCGAGTCGCAGCCGCCGCTCGATGGAGCGACCTCCAGCGCTATCGGTGCGGTGCAATCACCCAGGTGCGGCCGAAGGCCGCGAGCTCACGGCCAGCCTCGCGAGCCCGGGCTGCGTCAGTGAACACGCCGAAGACGCATGGCCCCGCACCGCTGACATCCGCCCGAACCGCCCCGGCGCTCCGGAGCCTGTCGGCGAGTGGCGATGCCGCGAGGTCGTTCGTCGGCAGGGCGGCGAAATCCTCCGCTCGGGCGGTGGCGGCCAGTGCTGCAGTAAGCGTGGCACGCCGTTCGTCGAATCCCAGGGCTCCATGCCGCGCGTCGAAGGCGGCGTAGACAGCCGCTGTCGATTCCTTGCGGACGTCGCTCGGCAGCACGAGGACGGCGGTGAAGTCCTGCGGGAGATCGATTCCCACGAGATGCGACCCGTCACCCGTCCCGAGCTGCGGTCCGGCCTGCAAGAAGAACGGTACGTCGGTTCCGATTGTGGCTGCGATCTCCGAGAGCTGCTCCAGATCGAGCGGTGATGCCAGAGACTCGTTCGCGAGGAGAAGCGCTGTTGCCGCGTCCGAGCTTCCTCCGCCGAGCCCCGCCGCAACCGGGATCCGCTTCGTGATGCGAACGCTCCAGTCCGGCTCTACGCCCGCTGCAGCTCCGAGTGCGGTGAGCGCCCTCGCGACGATCGTGTCACCAGGAAACCCCGAGACAGTCAGCCCATTTCCGACCGAGAGCTCGATCACGTCCGCGAGGTCGATGCGCTGCAGGACGGTCACGACCTCGTGCTTTCCATCGTCCTGGAGAGAGCCAACGACAAGCGCGAGGTTGATCTTGGCGTGAGCTTCGCCACGCCTCATGCCATCCTCCGCACCAACTCGACGAACACGGGCGGAGCGAGCGCCTCGGCGCGGATCGAGGGGTCGATCCCGAGCGATCCGAGGGCAGCCACAGCCGCTTCGCGGGATGTGACGTCGGCGAGCTGAAGCGAGTTGGCGAGTGTCTTGCGTCGGTGTGCGAATGCTCCCTCGACGACGCGACGAATCCGGGGGAAGTCTGCGGGGAGCGGTATACGCCGGAACGCAACGAGCGCAGAGTCGACGTTGGGAGGTGGCCGGAAGACGTTCCGCGAGACCGGATGGAAACCGGTTCGCGCGGTGGCGAGCTGGACCAGCACGGACACCGCGCCGTAGGCTTTCGTCGAGGGGACGGCAAAGAAACGATCGGCGACCTCGCGCTGCACCATGACGCACCACAGGTCGACCGCCGGCAGGTGATCGAGGCTCTCGGCAACGATTGGCGTCGCGACGTTATAGGGCAGGTTTGCCACGAGCTTCGTCGGCACGGGGTCGAGGCTTGCGAGATCGAGCTTGAGCGCGTCGCCCCAGTGCAGGGACACGTTGGGAGCCGCTGCGACCTTTCGCAGATGGGGCTCGAGGCGAACATCGAGCTCGACTGCGTGCACGTACCTACAGCGCGCGGCAAGAACCGTCGTCAAGGCACCGAGACCAGGGCCGATCTCGAGCGCGACGTCATCGGTGTCGAGCTCGGCGAGCCGCGCAATGACTCCCAGGATGTTGTCGTCGACGAGGAAGTGCTGGCCGAGCGATTTCCTGGGCGTAGGCGTACTCACGGCAGCTTCAGGCCGAAGGCCACGGTCGCGTTGCGATCGATCTGGGCTTCGAGCCCCGAAACCGACTCGCGGCGGATCTCCGCAAGAACGGCGAGAGTGAGAAGCACGTTGGCCGGCTCGTTTCTCTTGCCCCGGAGCGGCTGAGGAGCGAGATACGGGCTGTCCGTCTCTGCGAGAATTCGATTGGTCGGCACGACCGCAGCTGCTTCTCTCAGAGCGGTGGCCTTCGGATACGTCACATTTCCCGCGAATGACACGTAGTACCCGCGCTCGACCGCTGTCTCGAGCAGGCCAGGAGCAGAAAAGCAGTGAAGAATGACCGTGCCTGCGAACGAGGCCAGAGCGGCCGCGGTGTCGTCGTCGGCGTCGCGCGTATGGATCACCACGGGGAGCCCGGCGGTAGACGCAACCTCGAGCTGCCGGTCGAAGAGCGCGCGCTGCACGTCGCGCGGGGCGCGGTCGTGGAAGTAGTCGAGGCCGATCTCGCCGACCGCGACAGCGGCCGGGTGCTCGAGCAACTCGACGAGCTCGGCAATCCTGGCGGCGCCAGGCTCGCCGGCCTGGTGCGGGTCGATCCCGAGCGCGGCGACGACGCCTTCCTCGGCACTCGCGATTGCAATCGCCTTCCGGCTCGAAGCGATTCCCGTCCCGATCGTGACAATGCGCGAGACGCCGACGGCTCGTGCGCGCTCGACGAGAAACGCCGCTGGCTCATCGCACCCATCGAGGTGCGCGTGCGTGTCGATCATGCGGTGCCGACTACTCCACGGGCGCATCGAGCCGCGGGAACAGCGGGGCCGCCGCCTCGATGCCGTACGTCTCAGCGGTGAGCCCGTACGCCACGTTCGCCCATTCGATGTCGGCTGGCTGCCGGAGCGCAGCGAGAATCGCGTCCGCGGTTGTAGGGACGTAGGCGGCCAGTGCGACGGCAACGGCCCGGAGACCATCGACGAGGTTGTAGAGGACGCGATCGAGATCATCAGCTCGAAGGGGGTCCTTGGCGAGCTGCCAGGGCGCGGTCGTCTCGACTTCGCGGTTGAGGATGCGCACGACCTCCCAGATCCGCTCGAGCGCTCCGGTGACGTCGAACGCGTCGAGCCGAGCAGCGACATCGCCTGCAAGCGGTGCGACGGCGTTCGCGACAACTCCGTCCGGAGACGGCACCGCGTGAAGCGTCCCGTCCCGATATCGCGCCACCATGGCCGTCGTCCGCGAGAGAAGGTTACCCAGGTCGTTGCCGAGCTCACGCTCGTAGCGCTCGTGAATCCCCAGAATCGATGCAGCACCGTCCTGCCCGAACGAGACGGCCCTCGCGCACCAGAAGCGGACCGGGTCGGCACCGTAGACGTCGATCAGGTCGAGCGGGTCGACGACGTTGCCTAGTGACTTGGAGATCTTCCGGTCGTCGAGCAGGAGATACCCGTGGACGAAGAGCTGCCGCGGCGGCTCGTACCCGGCACCCAGCAGGAGCGCTGGCCAGTAGACACAGTGAAATCTCAAGATGTCCTTCGCCAGCAAGTGCCTGACCTCGGGCCAGAACGTTGCGACGAGATCCTCGCCCGGGCGAGCATAGGTCAGCGCGCTGACATAATTGACGAGCGCGTCGGCCCACACGTAGGCGACCGAATCCGGGTCCCACGGGATCGGGATTCCCCAGGTCTGACCTGCACGGCTGATGGAGAAATCCTGCAGGCCACCCTCGATGAAGCTCCTCGCCTCATTGGCCCGGAAACCCGGAAGGACGAAATCAGCACGCTCGTAGAGGTCGAGGAGTTGTTGCTGGAACGACGAGAGCCGGAAGAACCAGTTTCGCTCCTCGATCCAGTCGGGCTCGAGGTCATGCTCGGGGCACTTCCCCTCGACAAGGTCTGCCTCCGTCTTGAACGCCTCACACCCCACGCAGTAGAGACCCGAGTAGACGTCCTGGTAGATGTGCCCGTTGTCGAATAGGCGTTGCAGGAATCCCTGGACGAAACGCTTGTGCTCCGGGTCGCTCGTCCGGATGAAGAAGTCGTTGGACGCATCAAGACGTTCCGGCAGCTCACGCCACGCGACTGCGATCTGATCGGCGTACTCCTGCGGGGAGAGGCCCTGTTCCGCGGCGACCCGGGCCACCTTGGCGGCGTGCTCGTCGACGCCGGTCAGGAAGAACGTCTCGGCGCCACGCTGTCGCTGGTTCCGGGCCAGGATGTCCGCCGCAATCGTCGTGTAGGCGTGCCCGATGTGCGGGGTCGAGTTCACGTAGTAGATCGGCGTCGTGACGTAGAAGCGCTCCATGAC
>JAYTJO010000108.1:0-10560 GCA_043730975.1 Thermoleophilia bacterium
TTCCTTCACCCCGATCGCATCGTCGTCGGTGCGTTCCGTGAAGAGGACGGCGATGCAGTCGTAGCGTTACACGGTGGAATCGACGGCCCTGTCGTGCGCTGCGACGTCGCGTCGGCAGAGATGATCAAGCTCGCGGCGAACGCAGCCCTGATGACGCGGATCTCGTTCATCAACGAGATCGCCAACGTCTGCGAGGCGACGGGTGCGGATGTCGTGCGCGTCGCCGAGGGGATCGGCCTCGATCGCCGCATCGGCCCAAGCTTCCTGCGGGCGGGGATTGGCTTCGGCGGCTCGTGTTTTCCGAAGGACTCTCTTGCGCTCAAGCAACTCGCGGCGAACTCGGGGTATCACTTCCAGCTCCTCAACGCCGTGATCGAAGTCAACGAGCTCCAGAAACGCCGGGTGATCGGGAAGCTCCATCGCCACCTCGGATCCCTGAGAGACAAGCGCGTGGCACTGCTCGGGCTGGCGTTCAAGCCGCACACCGACGACATGCGCGAGGCACCGAGCCTCGTCCTCGCAGGGCGCTTGCTCGCCGAGGGCGCTGACGTCCGCGCCTGGGATCCGATCGTTGACGGGCGCGACCTGCACGGCGTCGAGATCGCCGCCAGTCCGGAGGCCGCCGCCGACGGGGCCGACGCCGTTGTCATCGTCACCGAGTGGCCCGAGCTCACCGCCGTCGACTGGGCGAGCGTGGCCGCGTCGATGCGCACACCCGTCCTAATCGACGGGCGCAATCTCCTCGATCCGGTTCTCATGGAGACCGCCGGGCTCCAGTACGAGGGCATCGGCCGCGCTGCCGCGCCGCCGGGAGACTGATGGAGGCGATCGTCCTTGCGGGTGGAAAGGCGGAGCGCCTGGGGGATGCCGCTGCGGGTCGGCCGAAGTCGCTGGTGCCGGTCGGTGGCAAGCCACTACTCGCCTGGCAGATCGGGCGTCTGCGTGGAGCCGGTGTCTCGCGCGTGATTGTGAGTTGCGCCGCCGGCCAGGAAGCCGACTTCGAGCGGGATCTCGCCGGGACAGGGGTCGAGATCGTGTGTGCCGGAGAACCGGAGCGGCTCGGCCGGGGAGGTGCCATTCGCTTCGCTGCATCGTTGCGGCAAGAGCGCGGAGATGTGCTCGCGATGAACGGTGACGAGCTCGTGGCCGTCGACTTCGCGGGTCTGCTCTCGCGTCATCGCGCGACGAACGCAGCCGCCACGGTGACAGTCGCGCAGCCCCTGTCGCAGTTCGGGCAGGTCCAGCTCGGAGCGGGCGATGTCGTAACGGGCTTCCACGAGGTCGCGCCTGTGCCGTACTGGGTCAACTGCGGGATCTATGCCCTCTCGGACGAGGGACTCGCTCGGTTTCCCGAGAAGGGCGACCACGAGACGACGATCTTCCCGGAGCTCGTCGCCGAGGGATCGCTCCACGCATTCCGCCACGATGGGCTCTGGCTGACCGTGAACACGCCCAAGGAGCTGCGACGCGCCGACGAGCATGTGACCGCGCACCCGGAGTGGCTCGCGTGACCTCGCCCTACGCCTTCGAGCCGCGCCGCATCGAGAAGCCGTGGGGCTACGAGCTGATCTGGGCGCACGCCGAGCAGTACGTCGGCAAGGTGCTCTTCGTTCGCGCCGGCCAGGCGCTCAGTCTCCAGTACCACGAGCAGAAGGACGAATCGTGGCTCGTGCAGTCGGGGTGCGCGTCGCTCGAGCTGGGAGAGGTCGGCGGGGAGTTGACCGCCTACGAGATCGGCGAGGGTGACTGCTTTCGCTATCGGCCCGGAACCGTCCATCGTGTCTCGGCGATCGAGGACACGATGATTCTCGAGGTCTCGACGCCGCATCTCGATGACGTCGTCCGGCTCGACGACCGCTACGGGCGGCCGGCAAGAGACCACTAGCAACCGGCTCCTCGCCGGCGCCTCGATTCGGGCTTGCCCTGGAGTCGATTCCGGCCGATAGATGCTAGGGATGAAGTGGATTCATTCCTATCTCGGCTGCTCCCTAGCCTCGCTTCTGGCGTTCTACTTCTTGCGTGACGAGGCGCTGCTCACGGACGCGTGGTCACTTGTGGTCGCGGCCGCCGCCGTCGCCGCCATTCTCTTCGGCTTGCATGTCAACCGCCCGCCCGATCGGCTGCCGTGGCATCTGACCGTCGCCTCGGCAGCTCTCGTAGCCGCCGGATGTGCAGCGTCGATCGTGCTCCCGGAGTTCGGAATGAGTCTGGACTTCCCGTCGGCAGCGGACATGCTGCCGATCGTCGGCGTCGTGACGGCAGCTGTCGCGCTCGCCATCTTCGTGCGCCGCAGCACCCCCGCCCGCGATTGGGGGACGATTGCGGACGCCGGCGTCGTGACTCTGGCTGTTGCTGGCGTGGTGTGGCTGGTGCTCGTCGAGCCCGCCGTAAACGACCCTTCACTCGACCTCGCGGCCAGGCTCGGCGTTGTGGCGAGCTTCGTAACGGGTGTGGCTCTGATCGGCTTCGCGGCCCGGCTTCTGCTGACGGAGGCTGTCAGCGGCGAGGAGAGATTGCTCGTCGGTGGCGCGTCGGTCACCCAGGTGGTCGCCGGCTGTGCCGTCCCGCTGGCAGTCGTGTACGACTGGCCCCTGGCGGCGACGCTGTCTGTGCCGCTGCTCGTAGCATCTCAGTTGGCGTGGGGCGCAGTCGCACTTCACCCGAATATGTGGTGGCTCACACAGCCCGGTGAGGCCACCGAATCGTGGCCGACACGCGGCCGCCTCGCTCTTCTCGCACCGGCGGTGCTCGCGGTGCTCGTGTTCGTTGGCTTCGAGACGATGGTGGCTGGGGAGAGGGGTCGCGGGGTATCGCTGTTCGCGTGTGTCCTGCTCGCCGCCCTCCTTGTGACTCGGCTCGTCGGCCTCGCGGTCGGGTACGAGCGCCTCGCAGACCGTGAGGTGGCGCTGGACTCAGGTTCCGCCGCTCTCGCGGTCGCGATGACCCGCGACGAGATTCGCCGCGCCGGTGCCGAAGCAGCGATGACGCTGGCAGGAGGTGCTCGTGAAGCCTATGTTGATATCGACCTCAGTTATCGTCCCAAGCTCGAGGTTCGTGACGCTTGTGTCGTGGGGTCGGGCGAGATCGCCGACGAGCTCCGCGGCCAGATCAGTCGCACTGGGTCACTGGCACGGATCGGCGCGGCGAAAACGATCGTTGTCCCCATCGTTTCGCGCGAGCGGATGCGGGGCGTCGTTCGGGTAACGGGTTCCCGTCCACTCGCCTGGGCTCTCCCGCGCAGCCTCGAGATGCTCGCCGGGAAGATCGCTCTCGCAATCGAAGGTCTCGAGATTTCCGACGATCTGGCGGAGCGGCGGAGTGAGGAACGCTTCCGCTCCCTCGTCCAGACCTCGAACGACCTGATCGTCATACTCGAGCCGGACCTGACCGTCAGATACGTGACGCCATCGGTGCTCACGTTGCTCGGCCAGGAACCCAGCGAGTTCGTCGGCGCAAAGCTTGACGAGTGGCTTCACCCTGACGAGCGTGAACTGGCGGTGGCTCGCCTGCGAGACCACGCTACGAAGGAGAGCTCCGTCACGTATGAGTTCCGGCTGCGTCACACCGATGGAATCTGGCGAACATTCGAGGGTGGGATACGAGATCTTCTCGCCGATCCCGCCGTGAGCGGTCTCGTGTTGACAGCGCGGGACGTGTCGGAGCGCCGTGCTCTCGAGGATCAGCTCACGCAACAGGCCTTCCACGATTCTCTGACGGGCCTGGCAAACCGTGCACTCCTCTCGGACCGCGTCACGCATGCTCTCGAGCGCTCGATCCGGTCGAAAGCAAGGGTGGCAGTGCTGTTCATCGATGTCGACGACTTCAAGACGATCAACGACAGCCTGGGCCACACGGCCGGCGACGAGATGCTCGTCGAGTTGGCTGCGCGCCTGATGCATTGCATGAGAAGCAGTGACACCGCCGCCCGCCTCGGGGGTGATGAGTTCGGCATAGTGCTCGAGGAGACCTCCGATGTCGAAGGAGTGCTCGTGTTCGCTGAACGAGTGCTCGCTGCGATCGCAGTTCCACTCACGCTCGCGGGTGCTCAGCTCCGTCCGAGAGTGAGCATCGGCATTACGTTCGGCGTGCACGGGCAGACGTCCGATGAGCTACTCCGTAACGCGGATGTGGCCATGTACCAGGCCAAGCGCACGGGCGGCGGCCGCTATGAGGTATTCGACCAGCACATGCACGAGTCAGCGCTTGCTCGGCTCGAACTGAAGGCAGACCTCGACCGCGCATTTCGCTCCGACGAGCTCGACCTCGCGTATCAGCCGATCGTCGACCTTGGCACGGGCCGGACACAAGGGCTCGAGGCTCTCCTTCGTTGGACTCACCCGGTACGGGGGCCGATCTCGCCAAGTGAGTTCGTGCCGCTGGCCGAGGAGACCGGGCTCATCGGTGAGCTTGGCCATTGGGTACTACAACGGGCGTGCCGGCAGGTTCGTGAGTGGCAACGCACGATCCCCGGCAACGAGAACCTCTCCGCGAACGTGAATCTCTCGGCACGGCAGATTCTCGAACCGAATCTCGTGGAGCGAGTCAGATCGGTTCTGAGCGAGAGCGGGTTGCGTCATGATTGCCTTACGCTCGAGATCACGGAGAGCACCATGATGGAGGACGCCGCGGGAGTTTCTACTGTCCTCGGCGAACTCCGGGCCATCGGCATCAGAATCTCGATTGACGACTTCGGCACGGGTTTCTCGTCCCTCAGCTACCTGCAGCGGTTCCCTGTCGACGAACTGAAGATCGCGAAGGAGTTCGTGGACGACATGGTCTCCGAAGCGCGCAATGCCAGGCTCATCGAGGGGATCGTCCGGCTCGGCGTAGCTCTGAACCTTCGTACGCTCGCGGAGGGCATCGAAACGGAGGAGCAACGGCAACGGCTGCAGGCAATGGGATGCAGGCTCGGACAGGGATATTTCTTCGCGCGGCCAACCCCGGCCGAGCAGGTGCCGGCGTTGCTGCTGCTCGATTCTGTTGCCGCGGCGTAACTCGTCGGGCATCGAGACCATGCGAGCACAACTCGATGGCCCGCTAGACTCGCGCGCAACGATGGGTGTATCGATCGACCGGCTCAACGAGAAACAGACGCAGTATGTAGCTCTGTGCTGCGAGGGCACATAGGAACACATCGCCTCCATCTGAACCCGGAGAGCATTGTCAGGCTCGAGGGCGACGCGGTCGTGATCCTCGACCAGCGGCGTCTGCCCGACGAGATCATCGAGCTTCGTTGCTCCACCGCGGCAGAACTTGCCGACGCCATCCAGACGCTGGCAGTGCGTGGAGCACCGGCGATCGGCATTGCGGCGGCTTATGGCATGGCGCTCGCAGCCGGGCGTGGTGACGACACCGACGAGGCGTACAAGCTGCTCGCTGCCTCGCGCCCGACCGCGATCAACCTCAGGTGGGCGCTCGACGAGATGCGATCCGACCCGACCCGCGAGCGCGCGCGGCGAATCCACGACGACGAGGTCGGACGCTGTCGACGGATGGGTGCTCACGCCGCGGATCTCGTGCCACCCGCCGCCCGGATCCTGACGCACTGCAACGCGGGTGGACTCGCAACCGGTGGCTACGGGTCGGCGGTCGGGGCGATTCGTGCTGCGTGGGAGAAGGGGAACGTCCAGCACGTCTGGGTCGACGAGACCCGACCGCTGTTGCAGGGTGCGCGCCTAACAGCCTTCGAGATGGAAGCGCTCGGGATTCCCTACGCGGTGATCGTGGACGGCGCTGCAGCGTCGCGTATGGGCGCCGGCGAGGTCGACATCGTGATCACCGGTGCCGATCGAATCGCTGCCAACGGAGACTCGGCGAACAAGATAGGCACCTACGGCCTCGCCGTGCTCGCCCGACACCACGGGCTCCCGTTCGTGATCGTGGCACCGACCTCGACGATCGATCCTGGAACGCCCGACGGTGCGGCGATACCCATCGAGGAGCGAGACGGTGCCGAGGTGTCGAGCCGCTTCACTGCGCGCAATCCCGCCTTCGACGTGACACCGGCCGACCTGATCACAGCGATCGTGACCGAGGAGGGCATCCATCGTGCTCCGTATGGCTCTTCTCTCCCGGTACCGGCGGGATCGGGATGATTCTCGACGAGGTCGATCCGGCGACGCGCTCGGTGCTCGAGCGCCATGGGTTCGACGCGGAGACTTTCGCGCATCTTCAAGCCGCGTTGATCTCCGGGACGCTTGCTCCGGGTGCAAACGTCGTCAGTGGAGCGGTCGAGGCCCTCGAACCGGGCGATCTCACGCGCTTGCTTGCCCCCGACGAAGCCGGCTACGACGAAGCGGTCGCTACGGGAACAGAGGCGCTTCGTACCGGCACGATCGCCGTCGTCGTCCTTGCCGGGGGCATGGCGACACGCTTCGGCGGCGGCGTCAAGGCCGTCGCAGAGGTGTTCGACGGGCGGAGCTTCCTCGAGGTGAAGCTCCGTGAGACCCGGCGACTCGCCCGTGCGCTCGACTGCACGATCCCCGAGGCGCTGATGACCAGCTTCGCGACGGACGATGCTATCGGCGCGTACCTCACCGAGCGTGGTCTTGGCGACCCACTCCGGTTCGTGCAACCTGCCGCGCCGCGCCTCCGTCCGAATGGGAGCCTGTTCCTCGCCGCTGACGGGAAGCCGTCCCTCTACGGCCAGGGGCACGGCGATCTGTTCTCGACGCTACGGGCGTCAGGTGCGCTCGAGGAGCTTGTCGACGCCGGGGTGCGCTCGGTGATCGTCTCGAACGTCGACAACCTCGCCGCCCGGGTCGACCCGGCAATCGTCGGCATGCACGTCCTCGCCGGCACGCCGTTCACCGTCGAGGTTGTCCCGAAGGAGCGCGACACCGGAGGTGCCCCAGCTCGGGTCGACGGCCGCCCTCGGCTGCTCGAGGCAATGCAGTTCCCTCCCGAGTTCGACCAGGATCTCGTGCCGGTCTTCAATACGAATACCTCGCTGATCACGACAGAGGCACTTTCCGATCCAGGCGAGCTCACGTGGCTCGTTGTCGAGAAACACGTCGCCGGCGAGCCGGTGATCCAGTTCGAGCGGCTCTATCACGAGTTGTCGGCCCATGTGGCGACGACGTACCTCGTTGTGCCGCGCGCGGGTGCGCGGGGGCGGTTTCTCCCTGTGAAGGAGCCATCGGATCTGGTCGAGATGCAGCCCCTCCTGCGTGAGATGCTGGCGGAGGCACCGTAGGGAACAGATGCGTGCCTGACAGCCGATCGGCGCACAGCTGTCGCCAACTCGGCACACGCTCGTCACGGGTTGGCGTCTAGCGTTGGGTGGGTGCACCAGCTCCTGAACCTCGTGCTCCCTCGCCGTTGCGGAGTGTGTAGCCGGATCGGTGAATCGGCGTGCGAGCCGTGTCTTCGTCGTCTCGTGCGCTGCGCCCCACCATGGTGCGAGCGATGTGGTGCACCAGGCGCGTGGCCCGTGCGTCGCTGCGCCGAGTGCAGCGGCAGGCGGCTCGCGTTCGGCAGCGCACGCGCCGCGCTCGTCTACGAGGCGCGTGCGCGGCTCTTTGTCGCCTCCTGGAAGGAGCGCGGGCGCCGTGATCTATCGACGGTCGCAGCCCGGCTGGTCACCGGCGTGGTGGGGCGGCCCGAGGTCGATGCGATCACGTACGTTCCGGGCGATCGCGACCGTGGCCTCCGACGGGGCCACGTGCCGGCAGCGGCGCTGGCGGCCGACCTCTCGGCTCTCTGGTCGATCCCGCTCCACGAGCTGCTCGTGCGGCGGCCGGGTATCGAGCGTCAGCGAAACCTACCGCGCGCCGAGCGCCGGAGGAACGTCGCGAAGGCCTTTACGGGGAAAGGGACGGCTCCGGCGCGGGTCTGCCTTGTCGACGACGTCTACACGACGGGATCGACCGTCGGGGCATGCGCCGCTGTGCTGCGCCGAGAGGGGGCAAGGCGAGTCGAGGTCGTCTGCCTCGCACGGGCAGTGCGATAGAATCGAAGGTAGACGACAAGAGAGGCAGGGAGATCATGCAACTCAAGCTCACCGCCCGTCACGAGCATCTCGACGACAACGTTCGCGAGTATGCGGAACGGAAGCTCTCGAAACTCGACCGACGTCTCAATGATTTGACGCTCGTGGAGGTGACCTTCTCCCAGGAGCACAACCCCTCGATCGCCGCCGATCACACGGTCGACGCGGTGATCCACACGAAGGGCCCTTCGCTCGTGGCGCACGAGTCGGCCACAACCTACGAGGCGGCCATCGATCGTCTGCTGGACAAGCTCGAGCGCCAGGTCGAGCGCTATCGCGACAAGCGAACCCTCGAGCAGCGGCGACGCTCACAGCATCTGGCTTCTGAGCCTGCGCCGGAGCCGGTCGAGGCGCCCCAGAACGAATCCGCGGCCTGACTCTCAGGCCGGGATCGTGTCCGCGAGATCGCCCCGCGTCGCGCCGAGTACGATCGCAGAACGGATAACGCCGAGATGGCTGTAGGCCTGAGGATGATTCCCGAGCCCGCGCTCGGCAGCCGGGTCGTACTGTTCCGGAAGCAGGCCCGTGGGGCCGGCGGTGTCGAGCATCTGTTGGAAGAGCTCCTCCGCGTCGTTTCGCCTCCCCGTCATGACATATGCCTCGATCAGCCAAGCGGTGCAGATGTGGAACCCTCCCTCGGATCCGGCCAGCCCGTCGTCCCAGCGGTAGCGGTAGACAACGGCGCCGCTGCGCAACTCGGCCTCGACCTTCAGGACTGTCGCGAGAAAGCGGGGGTCGTCGGCGGGCAAGAGGCCGGACAGACCGATCCAGAGTGACGATGCGTCGATCTCCGGATCTCCGTAGGCAACGGAGTAAGCACCGGCCGCGTCGCTCCACCCGTGCTCGAGCACCTCGTTTCGGATCTGGTCGCGCAGCTCGAGCCAGCTCGACCTCGGTGCCTCGTTTCGAAGTGCCTGCACCTGCAGCCCGCGGTCCACGGTCAGCCAGCACATCACCTTCGAGTACACGTGGTGCCGGGGGGGCAGCCGAGCCTCCCACACGCCGTGATCGGGATCCTGCCAGCGGCGCTCGACCGCCGTCACCATCGCCTCGACGCACGCCCAGTCCTTGTCGAGCAGCGTGCCGCGCCGGGCGACGACAGCCGCCTGGAGATCGGCGATGGGTCCGAAGACATCGAGCTGGATCTGGCGATTGGCTGCGTTTCCGACGCGTACCGGCCTCGAGCCCGCGTATCCGGGCAGGGTGTCGATGACCGCCTCGGGCCCGAGCTCCAGGCCGTCGACCGTGTACAACGGGTGAAGCCTTTCCGGATGGCCGCCGGTGCGCTCGATGCAACCGTCCACCCATCGCAGCAACGCCTCGGCCTCAGCGAGCGAGCCGAGGTCGACGAGCGCGTGGGCCGACATGGCCGCGTCTCGGAGCCAGCAGTACCGGTAATCCCAGTTGCGACCGCCTCCGAGCTCCTCCGGAAGCGACGTCGTCGCCGCAGCGAGGATTGATCCGGTCGGGAAGTGGCAGAGACCGCGGAGCGTCAGCGCGCTGCGCAGCACATCCTTCGATGCGGTGGAAGGGAGCTGCAGGCGCGATGCCCACTCCGTCCACGGCTCCTCCACACGAGCCTGACGCTCGGCGATAGCCAGGGGATGCGATTCGGAGTGCTCAGTACCGAATCTGAGCTCGATCACGACCTGCCCACCTTGTACGGCCAGATCGACAACGGC
Source organism: Thermoleophilia bacterium (assembly GCA_043730975.1). GTDB lineage: Bacteria > Actinomycetota > Thermoleophilia > Gaiellales > Gaiellaceae > Gaiella. The sequence continues at coordinate 9,673 of JAYTJO010000108.1, forward strand.
TCGGGCCGTGTCGTGCCCGCTGTCCTCGATCACTTCCCAGACGACGCCCGGGGCAACGAGGGTGATCGGCTCGTTCGAGCCAAGTACGAGAAGCCCATTCTCGAGCGGCTCTAGCTTGATCGACACCTGGCCGAACTCGGGTCGCGGTGCGAACTCCACAGCAACGGTGCCCGTCCCGGTCAGCATGCGCACCATTGTCGAGCACGGGGCTGTGAGCGCCGTCCGCTCGATCTTGCCGTCGACGTCGCTCGCGTCGCCTTCGAGCCAGTCGGTCACGGTGACCCCCGACCAGCGGGTCTCGACGGTCATCGTTCCGGGGCGGTAGCGCTGACCTAGCGGAAGGCCGCCGCGCAACGGCGCGACCGAAAAGTACCCTGCCCGGCTACCGCCGACGATGTCCGCGAAGACGGCGGCCGAGTCGGGACGTGGGTGACACAGCCAGCTCACGCGAGCGTCGGGTGTGAGCAGCGCGACGGTAGAGCCGTTCGAGAGCATCGTATGGCGCTCGATGGGTACCGCGTGCTCGCCGTAGAGCCAGTGTCGCCGCGTCTCGAGGACGAATCCGAGTGCGCGTGCCGCATCGATCGGCTCGGCGAGGCGATGCCCGGCGAGGGTTTCTCCCGGCCCGATCTTGATCCCGACATCCGGCCCGTGGAGCTGAGCGAAGGCGTTCTCATCGGTGACGTCGTCGCCGAGGTAGAGGACGGCGCTCGCCGACGTATGCCCACGCAATGTGGCCATTGCAGCTCCCTTGTCGGTCGCCACGACCGAGAGCTCGATCACATCCTTGCCCGAGGTCACGTGAATGTCGGGCCAGGTCGCGGGGCCACAACGGACGGCATCGAGCGCGCGGTCGCCCACCGACCGATCGACACCTCGCACGTGGAC